>CAYTNI010000440.1:0-2877 GCA_964439115.1 uncultured Saprospiraceae bacterium | reverse complement strand
TCTCCAAAATGTCCAAAAATATCGTTCGGGAAGCCATCCTCGGGGTACTCCAAATGCGTATCCGCTCCTTCGCCCGGTCTTATGCCTTTTCCTGATCGTATAATGCTTCACTATGAAAATCAAATACTCATTCCTCCCGGCCATCGCCCTGCTTCTTGTACTGCACGCCTGCCAGCCCAATGAACCGCAAAGCAGTAATCTCGATGCCCCCGAAGCCGCAGCATTTTCATGGAACCCCGAAAATTTTAGCGACAAACGCATCCTCCGATACCAAATCCCCGGGTTTGATCAGCTCTCCTTAGAACAAAAAAAATTAGTCTATTACCTTACCCAGGCCGGACTCGCCGGGCGGGATATTATCTGGGATCAAAACTACCGCCATAATCTCGCTATCCGAAAATCCCTGGAGGCCATTATTAAAAATTATACCGGCGACCAGCAAGCCGCCGAATGGCAACAATTTCTGGTCTATGCCAAAAATGTGTTCTTCTCCAATGGCATTCACCACCATTATTCCAACGATAAATTTATACCAGCCTTCACTGTGGATTATTTCGAAACACTGCTCCAAAGTGCCGGAATATCCCTTGATGCAGAAGCCTTAGAAGCCATCTTCAACCCTGCTGTGGCACCAAAAAAAATTAATCAAGACCCCAACGCAGACGTGATTGCTGCTTCGGCAGTCAACTTCTACGGCTCAGGTTTAACCCAAAAGGAGGTGGAGACATTCTACAAGAAGTTGCAGTCTTCCGCCGGCGATGAACCTGTCTCTTTTGGACTAAACTCACGCCTCGTCAGGGATGCCAACGGCAAACCTGTTGAACTGCCCTGGCATGTAGGTGGGCTCTATGGAAAAGCCATTGAGGAAATTGTCAAATGGCTTGAGCTCGCTGCCGAAGTGGCTGAAAATGAGCCTCAACGCACCGCACTCAAATTGCTGATCGAATACTATAAAACAGGAGATCTCAAAAAGTGGGACGAATACAATATCGCCTGGGTAAAAGCTACTGAAGGAGATATTGATTATATCAACGGTTTTATTGAGGTGTACAACGACCCACTCGGGCTGAGAGGTTCTTACGAGTCTATAGTGCAAATCAATGACTTCGAATCCTCCGACCGCATGAAAGTGCTCTCCGAAAATGCGCAGTGGTTTGAAGACAATGCCCCGGTATTGCCCCAACACAAGAAAAAAGAGGTGGCGGGAATCTCCTACAAAGTGGTCAATGTCGCCGGAGAGGCCGGTGATGCTTCGCCCTCCACGCCAATTGGGGTTAACCTGCCCAATGCCGATTGGATTCGGAAAAAGCACGGTTCTAAGTCTGTTTCTCTCGGCAACATTGAATATGCATACGAACAGGCAGGATCTGAAGGCTTGCTTACAGAATTCTCTTTCGACCAGGAAGAACTGGAACGCGCTAAGAAGTATGGCTCCCTCGCAGGAAAAGTACATACCGCGTTGCATGAAGTACTCGGTCATGCTTCCGGGCAATTGGATAAGGGCGTCAATACTACTGTGATTGGTACGTATTATTCTCCACTGGAAGAAGCACGCGCTGATCTGTTCGCACTTTGGTATATCTTGGATCCACAATTAATTAAGCTCGGCGTTGTGGATAACCTGGAGGTCGGAAAAGCCGAATATGATGCCTACCTCAAGAATGGCTACATGCTGCAACTCCGACGCATTGAACCCGGGAAGAATATCACGCAGGCACACATGCGCAACCGCCAAATGGTGTCTAAGTGGGTCATTGAAAAGGGGGCGGGGAATGGAGTTGTGCAGGTCGTAAGCCGGGAGGGAAAGACTTATGTGGATATCAAAGACTATGACAAACTTCGCCTCTTGTTCGGCGATTTGCTGAAGGAAGTTCAACGCATTAAGTCGCAAGGAGATTTTAAAGCTGCAAAGCGACTTTTCGAATCTTACGGCGTGCAGGTAGATCCTGTATTGCACCAGGAGGTACTGCAACGCTCGGAGGTGCTTCAGATTCCCGCTTATGCCGGATTTATCAATCCCCGGCTTACACCTGTCATGGATAGTCAAGGCGAAATTACCGACATTAAGGTGGAATATCCGTCTGATTTCATCCAGCAGATGTTGGAATATGGTGAACGTTATGCCTTTTTGCCTGTGAAAAACTAATGAGGCTAGCTGCTGCTGCCGGCTCGCTGCTGCATGCCCGGCTATCTCTACTTTTGTTTATGCAGTTTTTTACCTGGGGTGCCTGGTTTGTCACCCTAGGTAATTACCTCATGCGCAGCTTAAAACTAGGCGGGTATGAGGTTGGGCTCGCTTATGGCGCCACGGCAATTGCCTCTTCGTTTACGCCTTTTCTGGT
Organism: uncultured Saprospiraceae bacterium; assembly: GCA_964439115.1. GTDB lineage: Bacteria > Bacteroidota > Bacteroidia > Chitinophagales > Saprospiraceae > UBA2329. The sequence continues at coordinate 535 of CAYTNI010000440.1, read as the reverse complement.
AGGCATGATTGCTGACAGGTGGGTTCCTGCTCAGAAATTACTGGCATTTTTGCACCTGGCAGCAGCAGGATTGCTTTGGATGGCCAGTATCACAAGCAGTTTCGCCGCATTTTATACTTTTTTTCTGCCTTATACCTTTTTATATCTCCCCACCTTTTCTTTAGCTACCGCGGTAGCTTTTCGGCATATTGCAAATCCTGCCTCTGAATACCCGTGGATTCGGGTGTGGGGCTCCGTAGGATGGATTATTGCAGGAGTAGGCCTTAGCTGGCTGGGATGGGAGGCCTCGCCGTGGCCCCTTAAAATATCTGCCGCATTGACTGCATTGCACGGGCTTTATTGTCTTACGCTTCCGCATACACCACCGCTCGGCTCCACCGCAGGTCGTGGGCAATGGTTGAGTGGTGATTTTTTGGCATTGTTTAAAGACCAGAAGTTCACAATCGCGGTAATCTGTCTGGCACTCAGTGCCATTCCGGGGGCCTTTTACTACAGCTTTGTAAATCCATACCTCAATGAAAAGGGGGTATCCTTG
>CAYTNI010000439.1:0-2884 GCA_964439115.1 uncultured Saprospiraceae bacterium | reverse complement strand
TCGAAAAGTTCCGGACTGCGTTGGGCAAATATCGAAGAAGTTAAAATAATAAAAATGTATAATATACTGTATTTCATTTGATTATATATTTATTTTTTTAATTAATTCTTTCATTCGATCCATGATACCTTCATTCCCCAAACGGCCCACACTGCCGGTATGGGTATGGCGCACCTCCTTCCGGGGTTCAAAACGACCTTCCTCAATCTGCTTGCCCACCTCACGGTAGGCATCGCGAAAAGGCATGCCCTGCCGCACCAGTTCGTTAACGCTTTCCACGCTGAAGAGCAGGTTGTACCGTTCATCGTCTGCAAGATCAGGCTTTATGGTGATGTGCTCCAGCATAAAGGTTGCCATCTGGAGGCAATTTTTTAATTCGAGAATGGCCGGGAAAAGGATTTCCTTGGTGAGTTGAAGGTCTCGATGGTATCCAGAAGGTAGATTGTTGATCAATAGCGTGAGTTCCTGCGGCAGCCCCTGGAGTCGGTTGCATTTGCCTCGTATCAATTCAAAAACGTCGGGATTCTTCTTATGCGGCATGATGCTGGAGCCGGTGGTCAGTTCGTCGGGGAAACCGATGAAACCATAGTTTTGGCTCATGTACAAGCAAACGTCATAAGAGAATTTTGACAAGGTGGCCGCCACCATGGCCATGGCCATGGCCACTGCTTTTTCGGTTTTTCCGCGCGTCATCGAGGCATAGAGAGAATTGTAGTTCATGTCGCTGAAGGGCAGGGGGTGGGTGGTGTATTCCCGATCCAGCGGAAAAGACGACCCGTAACCCGCTCCGGAGCCCAAAGGATTCTTATCGGCAATATTGTAAGCCGCTACCCAGCATTCCATGTCATCGCACAAGCTTTCGGCATAAGCGCCAAACCACAGCCCAAAGGAGGAGGGCATTGCTGCCTGAAAATGGGTATAACCGGGCATGAATACCTCGCGATGCCTGTTGCTCAGCAAGATGAGCTGGTCAAAAAGTTGATACACCATTCCGCCCATGACCTGAAGCTCTGCGCGGAGCAGCAGCTTGATATCGAGCAGTACCTGGTCGTTTCTGGAACGCCCGGTGTGTATTTTCTTACCCAAATCACCCAACCGATTCGTGAGCATCAGTTCCACCTGTGAATGTACATCCTCTACGCCGGGCTGGATTTGGAATTTTCCGGCTTCGATAAGCTGCCGGATTTCTTCTAAGGATTCCAGGATCAGAAAAAGTTCATCATTCGCTAAAAGTCCGATTTGCTCCAGCATTCGGGCATGCGCCACAGACCCCTGGATATCATAAGGCGCTAAGTAAATATCGAACTCCAGATCGCGGCCCACAGTGAACTCCTCTACGCGACGGCTCCAATCCTCGCGGGATTTCCCGGGTTCTTTTTCCCAGATTTTCATATCCGAATCAGTTTAAAAAAGGTATCCAACAAATGCAGGTAGCGCTCAACGCCATCCTGGATCTCTTTCCAATGGATGTACTCATCGGCCGTATGTGAACGGGCAGAATCGCCAGGACCGATTTTGATGCTGGGAAATGGCATCAGCGCCTGATCAGAGAGGGTTGGTGAACCAAAGGTTTTGATCCCCAACTCAACGCAGGCACGCACCAGCGGATGATCTTCGGAAATGCCGGATGGCCGAAGTCGCATGGAACGGGGCTGTACCTCCGCGCTAACATGGCTGCGAATCGTATCCAATAGTTCTTCCAGCGTATAGGTGTCTGTACAACGGACATCCACGGTGAAGCGGCACTCCGCAGGAACTACATTGTGCTGTCCGCCGGCCTGAATAGCCGTTACCTGCATCAATACCGGCCCCAGCACGGGTGAAATCTTAGGAAAGCGGAAGCTGCGGAACCATTCCAAATCTGGCAAAGCCCCATAAATAGCGTTCACCCCCTCCAGGCGGGCGGCATGGCCGGCGCGACCCCTGGAGATACAATCCAATACCATCAAACCTTTTTCAGCTATCGCCACTTGCATTCCGGTAGGTTCGCCGACAATGGCACCATCCACCTGGCCCAATTCGGGAAGGAGGGATTCTATACCCTTAGGTCCGGAAATCTCTTCCTCGGCTGAAGCTACAAAAATAAGATTATAGCTGAGGTCATTCTGTGGATAAAAGTGCAGAAAAGCCGTCAACAGGCAGACCAGCGAAGCGCCGGCATCGTTACTGCCCAATCCGTAGAGTACATCACCTTCCACAACCGGATCAAAAGGGTTGCGCACCCATCCCGGGACGGGTTTTACGGTATCGTGGTGTGAGTTGAGCAGCAGTGTGGGTTTTGAGGGATCGAAATACAGGTTTTTTGCCCATACATTGTGGAATTTGCGATGTACTTCTACCCCATGGGCTTCCAAAGTGCGCGAAATAATCTCAGCAGTATCCCCTTCCTGTCCACTCAGCGAAGGAGTTGAGATTAATTTTTTCAACAGGGAAAAAGCATCTTCGGCTTGGAATGGGCTCATGGCTTCGGAATAGGCTGTTATTCATGAATCCGGGTGGCGGCGCCCTTCTCCCCGGCTACAATACCGGGGAGATGTGCTGCCGCCCCGATTACCACGTCGTGCACCCCTTGTCGGATGGCGGCAAAAGCGTTGTCGAGTTTGGGAATCATCCCGTCGCGCACTACCCCTTCTTCCCTAAAGTGTGCATAAGATTCGGGGGTGATATCGGTGATTAAGGAGTTTGCATCATCCATATCGCGCAAAACACCTTTTTTTTCAAAACAATATACCAAGTGTACCAAAAAGTGGCCACTTAGCGCTATCGCTATCGCGGATGCGACAGAATCTGCATTGGTATTCAGCAACTGGCCATTGCCGTCATGGGTCAAGGGTGCGAAAACAGGGGAAATACCTTCATGGAGCAACTTGGAGAAAAAGACTGC
>CAYTNI010000438.1:0-2888 GCA_964439115.1 uncultured Saprospiraceae bacterium | reverse complement strand
TGGTGCAGGATTCGCTACATCGGCTTTACCTGATTGGTCCTACCGGAGATATCAAGTGGTCTAGAACCCTGGATGACTTTTTGCTATCTGAGGTCAAACCCATGGATTATTACCGCGACAGCAGTACCGCTATCTTGTTTAATACTGCCAATCGAATTTATGTCCTCAATCTTCAGGGCGAGGATATTGGCAATTTCCCCTTGCCTCTTCAATCTCCGGCAACCACAGGAGTTACCCTGGCAAATTTTGAGGGGGGGCGTCAGCATGCCTTTTTCATTCCCTGTGCCAATGGCAATATATATGGGTTTGACCGATTGGGCACGCCTCTGCCCGGCTGGAACCCTCTTTCCGGGGTAGGTACCATGCGATTTCCTTTGCTGTACTTTCAGGATGCCGAACGCGACTTTCTGGTTGCCTTGTCAGAGCGGGGAGTGGCCAAAGTGTTAAAACGCGATGCGACGGAACGCTTTCCGGCAAAAATTATGGAAGGGATATTCCTTTCGCCGCCCGATTATCAGCTATCTGCCAAAAGCAATCGAATTGTGGCTGTAAATACATCAGGAATGGCTCATGTGATAGGACTGGACGGCAGTTCATTCCGACTGGCATGCGCTGTGGGATCAGGCCGATCTGCGCGCTTTGCTTTCGGGCAGTTGGCCGGTGATGAGCGAAAGGACTACGCCGTGATGGAAGGCCGAACGCTGGTGCTTTACGGCTATCAAAAATCTGACCGCTTTGTCAAACTATTTGAGCGTAATCTGGACTCAGCTCAGGATGATATTTTCACCCTTCGTTTGCCTGGTGAATCCGTTGATCGAATAGGTACCTACAGCAGGCAAGCAGGCAAAATTTACCTATTGGACGGTTCGGGGTCCTTGGCTCCGGGCTTCCCTTTGGCTGGAACTTCGAGATTTTATCCGGCTGACCTATTGAAAAACGGAACGCCGATTCTGGTTGCTGCTTATGGCGACAGCGTTTATGCTTATCAGTTGCAATAGTTTATTCCAGTCCGGCCACAATATCCTTGTCGTCAGGGATGCCCTGACGGAAATCCTTTTGTATCAACAGACTGATATTGGTCCAAACCACATCCCCCATGGTCTTACAATCCAAAAATTCGGGGTGGGCATGGTGGTCGGCCAATTCGGCGGCCAGTTGAGTCACTTTTTCAGGGGCGGCAATTTCCTCGTTACGCATACACTGAAACAAAGCACTTAGCCGACCTGCCGAAGCTTTGGCTCTGGCTGCAATCAGCGCGCGTTCCTCCAACTGGTATTGGTTAACACTTTCCGGTGTAAGATGGCGTATGCCCAATCTGATGATGGGGTTGTTTTCCTTGAAATACTGGGGTAAATAAAAATTTTTGCGCCCCTCATAGGATTGTTGATCGAAATCAATAGCTCTCAGGCGGAACTGAGCGCCTTCAATATCTGGTGTTACTGCTACCACATAGTTGTAGGCACGCATATCCCCAAGCAGACGAACGAAGCATCGTTCATTGAACTTGATGAACTCCTTTGCGATACGCACCTGGTTGAATGGGAGGTCATCGAGGTGGTCTTTTGCAAAATCGTCACCTGGGATACCGACGATATGCTCTTCAATCATCGTATGACCATCCACCAGATACATGACACTGTTGGGAGAAAGCAATTCCTCGAGCTCAAGACCATAGACGCGGGAGGCATCGGCATGCTTGACGTAGAAATGGTCATAATTATCGTTGAGCCGGTTGATGATGCGCACCCGAAAGGGCTTGGTATTTCCAAAGGTACAGTAATCTACCCTTGCTACGGTCAGGTGCTCCACCACGCTCATGTCGCCGTCAGTTTTGAGCAGGGCGTAAATTGCCGTAAGTGAGCGGAAAAGCTCCGGGCGATCAGATTCGGAATAATACACCGTTTCCCATAAAGTATCGGTACCGTGATGGTCCAACAGCGGCACGGCAGCAACATAACGGGTAAGATCCCGGTATTGAAGCGGCAGTTTTTTACGGCGGCCATGTCCGGCTAGGTAACTCCAAAGCTGTGCCTCAACCGGATAGCTCAATTTCTTTTTGGACGGTATCATCCCGTACGCATCACCTGAAAGGAATGATAAAGGGAAGCCGAGCCTGCAGACCTTTGCTTTGCTGCAATTCCCTGATGTACTGATAATGCGGGTAAATATCTCCCAATTGGCGTTTGATCCAGCGGTCGGAGGCCAGACTGGAGTCTTCGGTCAAATCCTCTATCAATTGTTGGATAGGATCCTTGATTTTGGGATATTCGGTGATTCGGTAGTCTTTCACCCCGGCGAGTGAAGCGGCGGAGGCGATGGCGTCGTCGAGATCACCGACGCGATCCACCAGGCCAATTTCCCTGGCTTTTGCGCCTGTCCAAACCCGGCCCTGAGCAATTTCATTGACGGCATCTTTGGAAAGCCCACGTCCTTCAGCAACATGCCCGAGGAAGGTGTCGTAGATTTGATCCACCATGGCCTGCATAATCTTGCCCTCTGAGTCTGATAAGTCGCGGAATGGAGAAATGCCTGCAGCCAGGTTGCCGGTTTTTACCGTATCAAAGGAAATACCGATTTTGTTATTGAGCAATACCTGTGCGCTTGGAATCATACTAAAAACCCCAATGGATCCGGTCAGCGTATTGGGTTCTGCAAAGATGGAGTCCGCCTTGCAGGCGATATAATATCCTCCGGAGGCCGCGTAGTCTCCCATAGAAACCACCACTTTGATCCCATCTTTTTTGGCCAGCTCAATTTCGCGGAGGATATTGTCCGAAGCCATGGAGCTTCCTCCTCCGGAGTTGACGCGCAGCACAATGGCTTTGACCTTTTCATCCTTGCGGATTTGAGATAGGATATCTACATATTTTTCACCACCGATAGTGCCG
>CAYTNI010000437.1:0-2896 GCA_964439115.1 uncultured Saprospiraceae bacterium | reverse complement strand
GGTGAATTCGAATGTCACCAATGGCCTGGAGACGGAGTTGGAGGAATTGGGTCGTCCCGTGAGCACACCCAGATCGGGTGGTAGCGATGATATCGGGGATATTTCCTGGAAGTTGCCTACGGTAAATCTTCGTTTTCCTTCCAATATTCCCGGTTTGCAAGGACACCATTGGTCCAATGCCATCTCTATGGCCACGCCCATCGCGCACAAAGGCGTAGTTGCAGGGGCAAAGGTTGAAGCGATGACGTTGTTGGACTTTTTGCTGCAGCCCCAGTTGGTGGCTGACGCCAAAAAATATTTTGAAGAGGAGCAGGGGATGAAGCAAAAATACATTCCGATGGTGAGCAGTGACGATCAGCCTGCGATTTACCTGAATAAGGAAATTATGGAGGAATTCAAGTCGCAGTTGGAGCCTTTTTACTACGACGAAACAAAATACGGGAGTTATCTCGAGCAATTGGGTATTCAATACCCTACCCTGAGAAAGGATCAGAAAGAAAAGATCCAGAGCAGCGGAGGAAAACAAGACTAAGCGACAAGCTATCTTGTTGAAAGGTCACGGTTGCCCTATTGAGCAGCCGTGGCCTTTTTTTATCCACCCGAAAGCGCCTGAAAAAAATACACCTCACTTTCCGGCCGGACCGGATCACTTAGTCCATCCCTGTCCCGGATCAGTTCCCCATCAATAAAAATATTGACGTGCTGGCGAAGTTTGCCCTGATCATCCACGATATAGCTCTTGATTCCCGGCCATTGTTGGTCTATGCGCGCCAAAATGCTCGCAAGGCTTTGCTCAGAAGTCTCCAAAGAATCCAGGTCATTAAAAAATCTTCTCAATGCCTGGGTAAAATGTACAGTTGGCATGACTTTTTTCTTTATAAACCGTTGAGGCGGGATATGGTTTAGTCTTTGTCCATGGGCCGTTGGCAAAAAACTTTGGGTGTTACATCTGTGAAAATCGGACAAAATTAGTGAAATCTGTGGCGGTCTCCGAACATAGCGAAGGGCTACACCCTTCCCTAAGATATTTCGCCCTTTCAGGGCTGTTACTTGTATTGTCTTTTCGAAGGGCTTCACCCTTCGCTGTGTTATTGCGCCCTTTCAGGGCTGATATGGGCTACGTCCTTGAGGAACAATGAGTTGTAAAAAACGTTCTCGCAAAGGGCGCGAAAGAAAATGCACGCCAAGATCGCCCAGTATGGCTTAGCGCTCTTTGCATTTCCCTTTGTGTTAGGTCTGGCCATTGGATTTTGGCCATTGGCCGTTGGCAAACAAAGTAATGCCCAAATCTGTGAAAATCAGTTGAAATTAGTGAAATCTGTGGACGCTATTTATCCATATCCTTCACAATAGCTTCTACCTGATCCTGTGGAAGATCCACCAATCGGCTGATCAAATTAACAGGAAGTCCTTCCAGAAAAGCGTTAAGAACAAGGGCTACTTTTTCTGCTTCACGACCTTTCTCCAGGCCTTCTTCTCTACCCTTTTCCATGCCTTTTTCCATGCCGCGTGCCTCTGCATTTTGCATATCAAAATCGTAGCGAGAGATAAATTTTTCTGCCATTTTAGTATCTATTTTGTGGACAATAGGAATGATATCTGTTTCAGGTGGAACCAGTTGTGACAAATATAACAAAATTACACGCTGGTGGGAGTAGTTTTTGGACTTGCTCAGGGCTGTAATGATGGTTTCTAACCTCAGTAGCAATCCCTGCACATTGTGGCTGTACTTTTGGGTCAGTAGCGCGGATTGCAGCAAGGAATCTTCCAGTTTCAGCAAGACCTGATCGTCAAGGTCGTTGGTATTGATAAAGACCCAGTCGTAATCCGGTACAAACCGGAGAAGTTCCTTGTGGACATCGTCAAATCCCTCCCGCATTTTTTGGAGGTCCCACCGGCCTTTGCCGTGGTAAAAAATGACAACCATAACCGGCATTTTTGGCACTTTGTTGCCCGCCTGGGCCACATAAGCATTGGACAGGTACCGCAACAACTGGTAGGGAAGTTTTTCATCCTTGTAGCTCTTGTGCTCGAAGATCATGACAATTTTTGCACTGTCCTCCCGGCTATCCCGATAAGGCACTTCAAAAACGACATCCGCCAGATGCCCCGACAAACTTTCGTCCACATAACTCGAATCCGTCAATCTCAACCGAACCATATCCAGCTTTTCCAGATCTTCCCGGGAAAGAAAAAAATCGAAAAATCCCCTCGAAAAGGAGAGATCCTTCATAAGGTATTTGATCAACTGATCATGTTTGGGTCTGTTAGTTTTGTCTTCCATACCCCAAAGATAGGGCATGGATTATTATGCTGATAATGAGTGTCTTAGTTTGACTTACTTTGTCCGGTTTTGGCAAAAAGACATGGTAACCCCGGCATAACGGTCCCATTCCAATTGACTTTTCGGATAGCTGCCCTTATGGTTGCCCACAACCAGTATGATTGTACCGGGTAGGGCAACCACAAGGGATTGCCCCTACAATTTATCGAACGGGGAGGCCCAATGCGCGCGCAACCCGTAGCGAAGGGCTACACCCTTCCCTAAGATATTTCGCCCTTTCAGGGCTGATATGCGCTACAGCCATGAGGGATTGGATTTTGGCCATTGGCCGCTGGTAAACCAAGTAGTGCACAAATCTGTGAAAATCAGTTGAAATTAGTGTAATCTGTGGACGCTCACGCCACATCCGCCCAGTATTGTTTTGCTTCCTTGCCTTTTCCCTTCGTGGCCTTTGCGATTACAACCCGGTATGGGTACTCACAAGACCCGATAGCATTTGGCTGTTGGGGAACAACGCTGTGAAAATCCATTTAAATCTGTGTAATCTGTGGACACTATTTATGCATATCCTGCACAATAGCCTCAACCTGGGCCTCCGGAAGATCTACCAAT
>CAYTNI010000436.1:0-2900 GCA_964439115.1 uncultured Saprospiraceae bacterium | reverse complement strand
CTTGCAAATGCTTCTCTAGATTACTTTTCATTCTTTTCCGTCCCAGCCTGACAAAAATAACCAGCCCTGTGGTCTTCTCCAAGGAATTTTCCATAATTTCTGTCCACTTTTCAAGCCATTGCCAAAATATGTCGTTGCAAGGGGGTAAAACGACATAGGTTGTCGCTCGAGGGGTTTTTGGGCTGGCGCAGAGGGCTGTTTCTCGCGATCGAGACACGGCATGCCGTGTCTGTACGCTCCTGTGATTTCCTCGCCTCTGCGTCTCCCCGCCTCTGCGTGAAATAAATCCCCGCGTGAAATAAATCCCCGCGCGCAAAGCGCCCCCGCGTGCAACCCCCCGCGCGCTAAAGCCCCGATTTCCAGCCTTCCCGCTGGATATGCCGCGCTTTAGTCTCCACGCTGTCGCGAAGGCCCAGTTTGTACGCCGCCACCTTCTCCAATAAGGCCGGATCAGCCGCAGCAAGTATCTGTACGGCGAGAAGACCGGCATTCTGCGCCGCATTGACCGCCACCGTGGCCACCGGTACCCCATTCGGCATTTGCACTATAGAAAGCAGCGAATCCCAGCCGTCCAGGGAATTCGACGACTTCACCGGCACGCCAATCACCGGCAGCGGACTGTAAGCGGCAACCATGCCCGGCAAATGCGCCGCACCACCCGCACCGGCAATGATCACCCTGATGCCCCGCAAATGGGCATTCTGCGCAAATTCCGCCATCCGAACCGGCGTGCGGTGCGCCGACACTATGTCCAACTCAAAATCTACCTCAAACTGCTCCAAAATTTCCGCCGCCTTGCGCATCACCGGCAAATCGGAATCAGAACCCATAATGATACTTACCATGATTATCGGGATTGTGTGCTACGAAGGTATAAAAAGGCGGTAAGCCATCAAAATCATACGGAAATCAGGTGAATTTAACCTGGCTTTCAGCGCACTTGCCGTATCTTTGCAGCCGGAAACACAGTCCGTGTGCCTCCATAAACAGTCTTCAACATGAAAAAGCACAATTTCAGCGCGGGGCCGGCCATTCTGCCTCAATCTGTCATGGAAGAGGCCGCCCGTGCCGCACTAGACTTTAACGGCATGGGTTTGTCCATCCTGGAAATTTCTCACCGCACGAAAGAATTCGAGGCTGTCATGGCTGAAGCCGAGGCACTGGTGCGCCAACTGTCCGGCGCTGGCGACGACTACGCCGTGCTTTTCCTGAGCGGCGGGGCAAGTACCCAGTTCTTCATGGCACCCATGAACCTGCTCGACGACAAGGCCACAGCTTCCTATGTGGACACAGGCTCCTGGGCCTCCAAAGCGGCCAAAGAAGCCAAATTGTACGGCCAGGTGGAAGTGGTGGCCTCCTCCAAAGCCGACAACTACACCTGGATCCCCAAGGCGTATTCCGTCTCGCCTGAGGCTACCTATTTGCATCTCACCAGCAACAATACCATCTTTGGCACCCAGATCCACGAATGGCCGGAAGTGGATGCGCCCCTGGTTTGCGACATGTCGTCGGATATGTTCAGCCGCCCGTTCGATATAGACCGGTTCGGTCTCATCTATGCGGGTGCTCAGAAAAACCTCGGCCCCTCAGGCGTTACGCTCGTCATCGTGCGCAAGGATATGCTCGGCAAGGTGTCGCGGAAACTCCCCGCCATGCTCGATTATCGCACGCATATCGAAAACGGCTCCATGTACAACACGCCGCCGGTTTTCCCCATCTACGTCATGATGCTCACCCTGCGCTGGATTGTGCAGGAAGGCGGCCTCGATGCCATGGCCCTGCACAACGTCCAAAAAGCGCAGTTGCTGTACAATGCCATTGATGCCAACCCCTTGTTTAAAGGTACCGTCGCAGAAGAAGACCGCTCTCTCATGAACGTGTGCTTCGTACCCGTGGATCCGGCCCATGAAGCACCCTTTTTGGAGCGTTGCAAGGCCGCCGATATCATTGGCATCAAAGGTCACCGCTCCGTAGGCGGCTTCCGCGCTTCCATCTATAATGCCATGTCTGCCGATAGCGTACAGGCTTTGGTGGATTTGATGGGAGATTTTGCCAAAGAGATGGGTTAATCCGGTCTCCGGCGGTTATGTGGCGGGTTACCTCAGACCAAATGGGAAGATGCGTGGAACTGCCCTCCTCCCCTCAAAGGATTATTTCCATCGTGCCATCCCAGACGGAGTTGCTCTTTGATCTCGACCTGGGCGATCGGGTGGTGGGCATTACCAAATTTTGTATCCACCCGCAATCCTGGTTTCGGTCAAAAACGCGCGTCGGCGGCACTAAGTCGCTTCATCTCGAGCGCATCGCCGCCCTGAATCCGGATCTCATCATCGGCAACAAGGAGGAGAATGAACAATCTCAGATCGAATGGCTCGCCGCGCGCTTCCCGGTATGGATGAGCAATATCTTTACCCTGGATGATGCCCTGGAAATGATCCGGATGACGGGAACCCTGACCAATACTGCGGACACTGCAAACAAGCTGGCAGATGCCATTTCATCAGAATTTGCAACCCTGGTGGATGATGGAAAAGCTCCTGAAAAGCCCTTGCGCGCCGCTTATCTCATCTGGCGGGAGCCCTGGATGGCGGTGGGCAGTCATACCTTCATCCATGAAATGATGACCAAGGGCGGTTTTGATAACGTATTTGCGTCTCAGCAGCGCTACCCTGAAATTACTTTGCCCCAACTGGCCGCCGAGAAGCCTGATGTGGTGCTGCTGTCGTCTGAACCATTCCCATTTGCCGAAAAACACATTAAAGAAATAAATGATATTTGTGCTGTTTCTGGAATTTTTCTGGTGGATGGAGAATTATTTTCCTGGTACGGAAGCCGTTTGCTCAAAACGCCTCCATATCTGAGGAAGCTTCGTGTTCAATGCCGAGGTGCAGTATCCGGCC
>CAYTNI010000435.1:0-2912 GCA_964439115.1 uncultured Saprospiraceae bacterium | reverse complement strand
CGTACTCACGCATGAGGCCGGCATCCGTACGCGGACTGATACAGGCATAAGCCAGTTTGTGCACATGGTCAAGAATCAGGCTTCCGGTACCTTCCAGAAAACGGTCCTGGGCTTCCCAGTGCTCGAGGTGTGCCCGCCGGCGTATGTAAAATACATCCGTCACAGTCTCGATCACAGCTTCCCGGCGTTCCAGCCGACGCAAAGGTGAAAACATAGGAAAGGTAATTAATAGGCCCCCCGGTTGGAAGCTCACCCAGTTGTTCGGGAAAACCGCATCTGGTTTTACCGGCTCTTCCGAATCGGGAGCAACAATTACCCGGATACCAAAACTGCGCAAAGCTTCCACAAAAAGGTCGAATTCCTGCAAAGCCCGAAGCTGGACCTGCTCCGCATCGATGGTCGGGTCATTCACCTGGAAGGCATTGTTCGCCGCGGTTTCCTGGTTAAAACCAAAATGGGCGGGACGCACCATCAACACCGTATTTGTAGTCTGAACAGTCATTTTGGAAAATTTAAACACAAAAATAGTCTCTTCGCAATCAATTACTTGCGCCGGCTTCTGTTTGTATGGAAAAATTTAACAATTCGGGTATTTGCGGGTTCAAAGAAAGCGCACTACCTTTGAAGTGAAGCTGATAAAGATTCAGCCTCTTACCGCGCAAGTGCCCTTAAGATTTGACCCAACATTTTAGAAAGACTTATTGGTCAGACGTGGCGTGTCTAAGGCGGGCCTCAATTTTCTGAAAAGAAAATTCGACCCTCGCAAGAGGAGAGACAAGAGGATTACTGAACCGCGCCGGCTGCCTCAATCCTGTCGTTTAGGGGTTCAAATGCTCCTAAAGCACTTGTGCGGTACCTTTTATCATTTGGGTTTTCGCCACCAGCGCCCATGCCCGATTCCAATGTAAGGAACATGCCCGACCTTTCCGCTTCTCTTGCCGGTATCCGCTCTCCCAATCCATTTTGGCTTGCTTCGGCCCCTCCCACCAACACCAGCCATCAGGTAATGAAAGCCTTCGACGCCGGCTGGGGCGGTGCCGTATGGAAAACCATGGGGCTACCCGTAATCAACACTTCAAGTCGCTACGGTGCGATGTCCTGGCACGGACAACGCATGGTGGGCTTCAACAATATTGAGTTAATCTCCGACCGGCCGCTTTCGGAGAACCTCCGCGAAATGGAAGTGGTCAAAAAGCGTTTTCCACACCACGCGCTTGTGGCATCGCTGATGGTACAAAGCAAAGTGGAGTGGCATCAAATCGTTAAGGATGCCGAAAATGCCGGCGCCGATGGCCTTGAACTCAATTTCGGTTGTCCCCATGGCATGTGCGAGCGCGGTATGGGATCAGCTGTAGGCCAGGAACCTAAGTTGCTCCAGTTGATTACCTCCTGGGTGATGGAAGTTGCTACCGTACCAGTGATTGTCAAACTCACTCCCAACGTCATGGATATTACCGAACCGGCGCAGGCTGCTGTGCGGGGAGGTGCCAATGCCATTTCCCTGATCAACACCATCCAAAGTCTGATGGGGGTTGATATTGATCATTTCGCCCCTTACCCCACGGTGGATGGCAAAGGGACCAACGGAGGTTATTGCGGCCCCGCAGTTCGCCCTATTGCGCTGAACATGGTGCGCAACTGCGCGCAGCACCCCGGAGTCGGAGTACCTATTTCTGCGATTGGCGGTGTTTCTACCTGGCGGGATGCGGTAGAATATCTGCTGCTTGGCGCCTCCAACGTGCAGGTGTGCACGGCTGTAATGCACTATGGCTTCGGGATTATTCGCGAAATGGTCTCTGGGCTGGAGGATTATATGCGGCAAAAGGGGTTTGACCGCTTAGATGATTTCATCGGCAAAGCATTGCCCAACATCACCCCATGGGAGAAACTCAACCTGAACTACGAGATTAAGGCAAAAATTGATTCCTCCAAGTGCATCCAGTGCCAACTATGCTATACGGCCTGCGAGGATGGTGCGCACCAAGCTATCGGACTGCCGGCAGACGGCAGCCGCACCCCCTTTATCCTGGAAGAAAAATGCGTGGGTTGCAACCTATGCGCATTGGTTTGTCCCGTAGATGGTTGCATCACCATGGAGCGACGGGATGATGGTAGCCAAAGTGAAAACTGGCACGATTTTGTAGCTACCGGTAAGGCCCCCGACAGCTTTGACGACCCCAGGGCGGGCAGCTACCGGCATGGCAGCCATTAGGATTTATGCCCTGAAGCATTGGTCTGCAAAGCATAGCCGGAAAACTCCGCTTCACGCCCCGTACTGATTTGATCCACCGCATCCACCGCTTGCTGGTTGCTGAGAAAGAAAAATTGCTCTCCGATCTTTTCTATCAGTCCGGCCCTGGCCATGGCGTCGCGCACAGGTCCTTTCACACTCACAAACAATATGGCAATGCCCAGTTTGTGGTATTGATCCATAATTTCCTCTATGGCATGCGCGCCTGAACTATCCAGGTTATTGATACTTTCAGCGTTGAGGATAATAGCGCGAAGGCCCTCGCCTTTTTGATACACCAAATCATCAATGACCTCTTTGAAATAATTGACATTGGCAAAGTACAACTGGGCATCGAAACGGATAATCAGCACGTCAGGCCGGGTTTCCAGGTTTGTAAAACGCTCTACATTGCGATAAAAAAAGGATCCGGGTACCCGACCCAACACAGCCACATGGGGGCGCGTGGTGCGATAAATGACTAACGCCAGAGACAATAATACCCCAAGCCCAATGCCCTGCTCAATACCAATAAACAAGGTAGCTAAAAAGGTAATCATCCACATGGCAAAATCGCTGCGGTTGCTATGCCATAGATGATGGGCTTCTTTGTAGTCAATCAGGCCCACTACCGCCACCATGATGACCGCAGCGAGAATGGCATTGGGCAAAAACTCAAACA
>CAYTNI010000434.1:0-2929 GCA_964439115.1 uncultured Saprospiraceae bacterium | reverse complement strand
GCCATGCATGCACCTGTTATAACCGGTATGCTCGAAGGTCTTGAAGGTACACTATTGCATTATTTTCATGCCAGCAATTTCCCTTTTCCTGCACTGGCATTCGGGTTTGAAGCCGGCCAGCATCAGGATCCTCTTTCCGTTAACCGTTGTATCGCTGCCATTGTAAATTGTATGCGCTCGACAGGATGTGTAATGCCGCACGATGTAGAAAATCGCCATGATGAGATTCTTCAGGCATACTCTGCCGGCTTACCCAAGGTAGCTGAACTTCGTTATGTGCATCGCATTCAGCCGGGTGATGACTTCGTGATGTGCCCTGGTTACCAAAACTTTCAACAAGTGCACAAAGGAGAAATTCTTGCCCACGACCGCCACGGTGCCATCGCTGCCCATGAGGATGCGCATATTTTAATGCCACTTTATCAAAGTCAGGGGAATGATGGCTTCTTTTTGGTCAAAGAGCTGCAGTCATCTTCGTCTGCTCCGGGGTAGCTGCTTTTGACGCCACATGCTGGTCGTAAAAAAACAGCGACCATTTACCTTGGTGGTATTCCAGCGCAGAAAGGTGCTCTACCCAGTCGCCGGAGTTTAAGTATTGTATTTTGCGGCCCCCAACAGTTTCTTCTCTAATGGTGGGTCGGTGGATATGTCCGCAAATGACGTAGTCATAACCTTCCTCGGCAGCCAACTCCAGGGCCGTTGTCTCGAAGTCATGAATAAATTTTACGGCTTCCTTGACACCATATTTTATCTTTCCGGCAAAGGAAAGCCGCGGCATTCCAAGCGACATTCGAATTAGATTTATCCATCGGTTGAACAGGATTAAGAGGTCATACCCTTTACCACCCAACCTTGCCAAAATGGGGGAGTATCGAATAAAGACATCGAAAATATCCCCGTGGAAAACCCAGTAGCGCTGGTTCTTTAACTTTAACACGAGCTTATCGCGAAGCTGTATGTTGCCTGTGGAGAAACCCGAGAATCGGCGAAGTGCATCGTCGTGATTACCGGTGATATAATAGACTTTTACCCCACGGGCGGCCATTTTTAGGATGCGTTGTATAACCTCCAGGTGGTCTTTGGGGAAATACTGCTTGTTAAATTGCCAAATATCAATGAAATCACCGTTGATAATCAGGGTTTTGACCTTAATACTCTTTAAGTAATCCAATAGCTCCTTAGCATGACATCCGTAAGTACCCAGATGAACATCAGAAATGACTACAAGATCCACTTCGCGCTTCATAACAACATTAATTCTTTTAGTATCAGTAAATCAGGTGCAATTTCATGGTCTATTGTAAAATACACGTTAATACCGTATTATAAATTGATTAAGTATGATTGAGGACAAGAAAATCGGATGATGATTAGTTTCTGCCAACTTATTTTCTTTAATCTGTTGGCAGATTGCAATTTCTGTCTTAGCTTAGCCCACAAAATTTCAGCAGTATGAATGTCAATACCAACGGCAAGGAATCTGTCACCTACGATGCTATTGTGGTGGGCACGGGGATCAGCGGAGGCTGGGCCGCCAAGGAGTTGTGTGAGAAGGGCCTGAAAACACTAGTGCTCGAACGGGGTCGAATGGTTCGACACGGCGAGTATCCCACCGCCAATATGGATCCGTGGGACGATGAGCACCGAGACTCCATGACGCTCAAGGCACTGGAGGATTATCCTGTACAAAGCCGCACCGGCTATACCATGCGCCCATCTAGCAAGCATTGGTGGGTGAATGACAAGGAAAACCCATATACGGAGGTAAAGCGCTTCGACTGGATTAGAGGCTACCACGTGGGAGGCCGCTCTCTGATGTGGGGACGTCAGTCCTATCGCCTTAGTGAGTTGGATTTTGAGGCTAATGCCAAAGAAGGTATTGCCATTGACTGGCCCATCCGGTATGCAGATATGGCGCCCTGGTACGATTACGTGGAGTCCTTTATCGGTGTCAGCGGTCAGGCAGAAGGGATCCCAAATCTTCCCGATGGCAAGTTCCTGCCCGCCATGGAGTTCAACTGCCTGGAAAAACAGGTCAAGGAGCGAATTGAGGCTAAATTTCCCGGACGGAAAATGACCATGGGGCGTACGGCCAATCTCACTCAGGCGCATAACGGCCGTGGCACCTGCCAATACCGCAATCGCTGTATCCGCGGATGTCCTTACGGCGCCTACTTCAGCAGCAACGCTTCCACCTTGCCGGCTGCCGAAAAAACAGGCAATATGACCTTGCGGCCATTCTCTATTGTCCATTCTCTCATTTTTGACGAATCTAAGAACCGCGCTACCGGCGTAAGGGTCATTGATTCGGAAACCATGGAGGCTCATGAGTTCTTTGGAAAAGTTATTTTTCTTTGCGCCTCCGCGTTGGGTAGTACCCAGATTCTGCTCAATTCTACCTCGCGACGTTTTCCCAACGGTTTCGGTAACGGAAGTGGCGTACTTGGGCACTACCTCATGGATCATCATTTCCGTGCAGGCGCCGAAGGAGCTTCAGACGAATTTGAAGATGTGTATTACAAAGGGCGACGTCCAAACGGTATCTACATTCCGCGATTCCAGAATCTGGATGACTCCTCCCGACGCGACTACCTTCGCGGTTTCGGCTATCAGGGTGGCGCCAGTCGTCTTAATTGGGCAGAAACCATCAGTGAAATGAAGGTCGGTATCGGCAAAGCTTTTAAAGACAGCCTGGTAAAGCCCGGGCCCTGGAAAATGGGTATCATGGGCTTTGGAGAATGCCTTCCCTACTTCGACAACAAGGTAGTCCTCAATACGGATTTGAAGGACAAATATGGCATGCCTACCCTCACCATTGACGCCGAGTTCAAAGAGAATGAGATGAAAATGCGCAAGGATATGCAGTTTTTTGCAGCCGAAATGCTGGAAGCTGCCGGACTCAAAGACATCGAAACTTATGACGCCGGCT
>CAYTNI010000433.1:0-2931 GCA_964439115.1 uncultured Saprospiraceae bacterium | reverse complement strand
GCTCCGCCCGCACAGGGGCCCATGATGGCGGAAATCTGTGGAACCACCCCGGAGGCCATGACATTGCGGTAGAAAATATCTGCATATCCTCCGAGGGAGTTGACGCCTTCCTGTATGCGGGCGCCCCCTGAATCGTTGAGGCCAATCACCGGCGCTCCGTTCTTCATGGCCATGTCTAAGATTTTACAAATCTTTTCGGCCTGCGTTTCGGAGAGAGAGCCGCCGAATACGGTAAAGTCCTGTGAAAAAATATACACTAATCTTCCGTGAATGGTACCGTAACCCGTAATAACACCATCTCCTGGAATGCGCTGTTGCTCCATCCCGAAATCGTGCGAGCGATGGGTGACCATCATGCCAATTTCCTCAAATGAACCCGGGTCGAGTAGAAAATGGATGCGCTCCCTGGCGCCGAGCTTGCCCTTTTGGTGTTGGGCATCAAGTTTATCCTGTCCGCCGCCGAGTTTGGCTTCCTCGATTTTGGCATATAGTTGTTGTAGTTTTTCTTCCATAAGGACCTGAATTAAAGTTTTTGCAACACAAACCCCTTGCCGACAGAACGTCGTGATTTCCCAAATAATAAGCGGTCTAAGCTAATCCATGCGTCGGTCAGTTTACAAAGCATCGGTTCCCGCTGACTCGGCCTAAGACTTATTTTTTCATTTTTTACACCTGAAATATTCGAGGCGTTGGCCTTGAAAATGCTTTGAACGATTCCGGTCCAGTACATTTCCGAAAGGGCTACCAGCGCTCCGCTGAGGTTTTGCTCTTCCACCACAGAAAGCTGATTGTCCGTTGCCCATTGCCGGAACTGACCACCATGAACCAGGTATTCATGTCCGAAGGCATAAGCGCCCTGAGCTATTTTTCTCTTGGTGAATCCGGAGAGTATGCGGTTTACGGGATCGTAGGTGAAGGGAAACTCCAGGGAAGGAAAAGTAATCAAAGCAATTCCGCCGGGCCGAAGGACACGGCCAATTTCCTGCATCATCCTGGCGGGTTGTCCTACGTGTTCTATGACATCCACGGAGGTGATGAGGTCAAAGGTATTGTCCGGGAAAGTCAATTGCAAGGCGTTTTCTACGCTATAAGCTATGTTGGGCACCTCCCGGTTCAGGTTTTTGGCAAATTCCACATCCTCTTCGTTGATGTCGCAGGCAAGAAGCTGGGTACAGTGTTGTGCAATCATGCCGTCGTAATCGCCTTCACCGGTGCCGAGGTTGAGGGCGGTTTCGAAATGGCGACCTTGCCTGGCGTATGTATTCAGATGGTCGCGAATAAACAAGTAGCGGTTTCGGTAGGTAGGAAAAAGCAGTTTGTAGTTCATGTCGTCAAAGTTGAGCGGCTGCGTTGCGGTAAGCGGCGGCCGATTGGGCGTCTCCCTTTTGTTCGTAGAGCGCAGCGGCCAACTCGTAGGCCTGCTTAAATCGCGGATTGATTTCAAGGGCGCGCAGGATGTTTTTCAGGGCTCGGTCTGCATCGCCGGTTTGCTGGTAAATGATGGAAAGATAATACATGGCGAAATAGGATTCCTCATTTACAGAAATGTTTTGCTCAAAAGCCTCGGCGGCACCGCTCATATTCCCTGAATTGACAAGCGCAAGTCCCTTCTGGAACAATCCCTGTTCATTTTTAGGGGCTATTTTCAAACTTTCTTCGGCGGCATTAGCGGCCTCGGAGAATTTTCCGGTATTCAGCAGCGCATTGGAAAGCCCCAGCCAGGCGAGCTCGTTGTCCTTGTGGTTTTTCAGTTCGGCTTCAAATTCCGCGATGGCCCCGGGCCAGTCCTGTGCTTTTGCTGCCTGTTCACCACGCCAGGCCGCTTTGTCGGTGTTTTTTTCCACCGCGGCGATGGGTACGCCATTAGCTTTCACGATATGCACGGCTTTGCTGTTGGGCCAGGTGCCCGCCTGGAGGTGCGGCCCTCTGAAGAATCGCGAAGGAAAAATGCCGTAATCCCAGGGCTCCGAGTAGCGCTGTCCGAAGCGCACATATACTGTTTTGACCATCCCATTGTACTTGCCTGCGGTTTGGAAGAACACCGGATAGAAAAAGGTCGTTCCTATGGTTAAGGTGTCCTTCATCTGGTCGTTCAAAATACCTTCCGCTTCCATCCAGTCGAGGGCAGATTTCACGCTGATGCCCCAGTAATCGGTTTCGTAATGGCCCAAAGCACCTTTCAAACCACCTCCCAGTGGGTTGAAATACACGTAGGATAGGGTAGGGTTGCGCAGGATGAAAGCGGCACTGTCCAGGGTGGTAAAGGTTAACAATCCCCAAACGGCATATTTACCCCAGGATAGGCGCTCTGTGAACATTCTTCCCAGAGCCGTCCAAAATAAAGCGGCCAATACCACTATGGCGGGATATACGAACATGAGGTGGCGCCACCCATCGTGCAGGATGGAATCCTTATATATGATGTATCCCACCGGAAAAAGGGCCGCAAAAACGGTCAGGAGCACCGGGAGGGCGGCAAAGCGCCTCAAAAATATCGGTATCATCAGCGGAAGCGCGACCAAAGCGCTCAACACCGAAAATGGAATGGTTTTTACAATCCAGGTTACCGGATAGTACCAGGGGGTTTTATCCGACATGACATTGTCCCCCTGGAACAAAAGCCTGATTTTGATGCCCAATTGGGAAAATTCCGACAATGCCTTGAAGGGATGGCCAATCGGGTCAGCGAGGGCTGCCGGCCAGGCGAGAACGGCCAGCAGATAGGCCGAAACAGCGGTACCGGCGACGATTGCGGCGTAGCGCAGCACCTGGTTGGATTGCTTACTCAAACCCGCAAATCCATATTTAAAGAGAAAATCCAGTCCTGCGAATAATCCCAGGTAGCCGATGAGGAGTAAACCACCGGCTCTTGTCGCTATAGCAATGGCCATGCCGGCCGGGGTCAGGGCAGCGCTTCGCGGGCCATCTCGA
>CAYTNI010000432.1:0-2931 GCA_964439115.1 uncultured Saprospiraceae bacterium | reverse complement strand
ACATTGCTCCAAGCCCTACTACTGTTGCTACAAATCCTAAAGTGGAGCCCATCCCCCTTTGTACGGTATCTATAATAGCCGAACTCTCCATACCGCAAAGTACTCCCACGGCAACGCTTGTCATGAGCAGACTGATGAATGCGGGTAGTTTTAGCCGCAAAATAAGGAAGAGTAAAAAAGCGATTCCGATAAGAAGATAAATCAGCACCATATTCAGGAGATATTTTTTTGCCAAATCGTATGAATAGCCGGACCCTGGGGATTCTCTCTTCCTTGATAGGTGTGTGCACCAAAGTAGTCGCGCTGAGCCTGGATAAGATTGGCTGGCGATTCGCCCTGGGATAAAGATTTGAGGTATGTCCAGGCACTTTCCATACAGGGTAAGGGCAAGTGACCAGGGATGATGCTGGAAAGAAATGCACCGAATTCGGGAATTCCGGGCTTCAATGCCTTGACTATTTTAGGGTGTGTAATATTTATCTCGCTTTCCTCAAGGAGTCCGACGAACTCCTGCATGAGCTTGGACTGTAGAATACAGCCGTTCGTCCAGATGGCTGCCACTTCTGCGGCCTTTATTCCCCAGCCATAGTGCATGGAGGCGGCTTCAATAAGTTGGAACCCCTGGATATGATTAATCAATCTTGCAATTCCATAGACTTTTCGAAGTGTTGGAAGCGATGGTACAGTTATAGTTGGGTAGTAATCATTATAGATTGAATCAGCCTGAACACGGGTTTGTTTAAGTCCGGAAGTGAATCGGGCAAATAATGCGGCAGTAAGCGTCGGTACAGGAACACCTAATTCACATGCTGCGCTAGTCGTCCAGTTTCCAGTACCGTTTTGTGCTGCTTTATCCAGTATGGTATCTAAAGTAAGGGCTCCGTTTGTGGTATGCCTTAGGATATTGCAGGTAATACCGAGTAAGTAGCTTTGCAGTTCAGCTTCCTGCCAATATTCCAGTTCTTGCGCTATCTCGGCTGGTGCAAGTTGGCATATCTGCTGCATAACGCTAAAGACTTCTGCAAGGAGTTGCATTTCTGCATACTCAACACCGTTATGGACCATTTTTACAAAGTGCCCGGAGCCGCCAGAGCCAATGAGCTGGCAACAGGGATTACCCCAGGGATTTTTAGCGGCAACAGCTTCAAGTACGGGAGCTATGAGCGGGTATGCGCCAGGGTTTCCTCCGGGCATTACTGCAGGCCCTGTTCTTGCACCTTCTTCACCACCGGAAATGCCTACGCCAAAGTATTCGATACCCTGTTCTTTGCATGTTTCCATACGTCTTTCGGTATCTTTATAATGGGAGTTTCCGCAATCCATCAGAATGTCGCCTGGCTGCATCAGTGGAATGAGTTCTCCGAGTATAGAGCTTACAGCGTTTCCGGCAGGGATTAAGAGAAGAACGATTCGGGGCATCGGAATAGAGCGGACAAAAGTATCAAGTTGATCAAACCCTTGGGCGGCGTTTTGGAGTTGATGTTGATTGATAAAGTTATTGGCCACATTTTCCTCTATTCCTGGGAGGTGGCGGTTAAAAAGGGAGAGTTTAAAACCTTTGTCTGCAAGATTCAGACACAGGTTTCTTCCCATGGTACCCAAACCTATGATACCATAACTACTCATGTTGGAGATATATTTGGGCTTGTCGAATCTGATTTTCCAGAGGGAGTTGAGCGTTGAGATGTAAGCCGTAGGTTGGCATTTCGAAAATTTCGAGCTGTGATGACAGCAGGCTGGCGGGCATAAAATGGTTTTTGCGTTCGGTTAATCTTTGGAATAGTAATTCCCTGTTGGCAAACAGCACAATCCAGCGGCATTGGAGTTCGAAGCCCTGACTTAGTTGTTGCCGGTAGATTTCTTTCAGGGCGCTGCATGCGATAATCAGGTTGGATACAGAAATATTTTTTTGGAGGAACTGGTTAATATCGCGCAGCCATAATTTGCGGTCGGTATCGGTTAGGGGTATTCCCTGCTGCATTTTTCGGATGTTAGCATCAGGATGAAAATCATCCCCATCGTAAAAAGGCCAGTGATTGGTACGGCTTAGGCCTTGGCCCAGGGTTGTTTTGCCACTTCCTGAAACTCCCATGATGAAGACAATGCGATGCATAATCTGTGCAAATTCCTCGGAATAAAAATACCATTTTCACCCTACAATATAGCTATAGAAAAACAAAAGCCGCTTCCGGTGATCAGAAGCGGCTTTAAGTTGTTGATTACCAGTGTTTTATCGAGACATTAAATGCACAGCGATAGCTTGTTCGTAAGCGCCAGACTTGAGTTTATCAGAAACGGCGGCGAATGCTTCGACTGTAGTATGGATATCTTCTTCGGTGTGGACGGCGGTAGGGATGAGTCTGATGAGGATCATTCCCTTTGGAATTACTGGATAGATAACCACGGAGCAGAAGATGTTAAATCTTTCGCGCATATCGAGTGCGAGGTTTGCGGAAGCTTCTGTAGTGCCTTGCATAAATACGGGAACTACACAGCTATTGGCGCTACCCACGTCGAATCCTTTTTCGCGAAGGCCTTCGCGGAGCATATTGACGTTTTTCCAGAGTTTTTCGCGTAATTCCGGTTTGCTACGGAGTAGCTCGAGGCGTTTGAGGTTGCCCACGACCAAGGGTGTTGGAAGGGATTTGGCGAAGATTTGGGAGCGAAGGTTATAGCGGAGGTACTCAATCATATCGGCTGTACCACCTACGAAGGCGCCGATGCTGGCCATGGATTTGGCAAAGGTACTGAAGTAGAGGTCAATGTCATCTTGCACGCCTTGGGCTTCACCGGCGCCGGCGCCGGTTTCACCGAGTACGCCGAAGCCATGTGCGTCATCTACGAGCAAGCGGAAGCCGTATTCTTTTTTGAATGCGGCAATTTCCTTGAGGGTACCTTGTTCGCCGCGCATTCCGAATACGCCTTCGGTAA
>CAYTNI010000431.1:0-2935 GCA_964439115.1 uncultured Saprospiraceae bacterium | reverse complement strand
GGTTGTACCAAAGCGCACACCCCTTTTCGTTGAGGGTTACCCAGGCTCCGTCGAGTCTATTAAAAATATCCAGCACCGCTTTAGTGTTTTGGGTCGGATTATTCTCCAGAACCCTCAGTTTGCTATTAATGATGGCCTGCGTCATGACCATGGAATAACCTATGCGCATCCATTCTTCAGGTTCCTCTGTTGAAAACATCAGGGCTACGAAACGCCGGCGCCAGTAAGATGCACATGCACATCGTTTCAATCCATAAGGGCAATAACCCTGGTAAGGTTCGGAGCAGTTTTGGATCTGATAGACGCCGAATGATGGCGTAATCACATGCTCGTCGAGTGCCTTGAGTGCCGCGCGGTACTTTGTTTTGGGAGGAGCTTCAGGAGGCAGGAGGATGACAACGCCATGATTCACGTAGGTTTCCAACAGGGCATTTACCACCGTTTCGCATTGTTCCTCGCTGAGTTTTTCCGCATCGGGGAAGCGAATTTTTTCCAGGTCGAGATGATCGCCCAGGGTTTTGGAAAGCCCCGTGTTTACGAAACGACGGAGATCATTTTTAATGTAATCAAACAATTCTTCCAGGTTTTCCGGCTCTGGTTTCCGCTCGAAGGTACTGCCGCTATCGGCAATATCGCTGAGGAGTTGATTGAGGTAGTTTTGCATGAGGAATGTTTTGCATGCAAAATAATGGCGAATGGGCGGGATTGCAAAACTTTCTACCAATTGTTTAACAAACGTACTAAGTGCTTGTGTATCTTTGGGAAAAGTCTCCATTATGTTCAACTTTAGGCATATACCAGCCCTTGCGGCATTGATTTTTTTGGTGGCCTGTAGCGGCAGGGACACCGGCACAATCCCATTCAAGCCCGGTTTTCGATTGATTCCCACGGACACCTTCCACTTCAACAGTTTTGTGGATTGCAACATGGCCGAAGCCTGGATTGGGGATACCTTTCGCATTTTTCCGGGCAAATACGGGGAGGATCCCCTCTGGGGAGATGCCCGCGATCTGAAGTTTGCCAACGGGTTTCATCCCGACGAGGCGTTTAGCAGTCCGGCGTCCGCCTTTACTGAGCCGCTGATGCCTCCAAACGCCCCGATTGGCGAGGAGGGCCTTCACGGTGCCGTTTGGTTCGAGACGGTGTATCAGGATGTAAAAGACCCCACGGGCAAGACACTGTATGCCATTTACCACAATGAAAACTACCCCTCGACGCTTCCTTTCAATCCTGTGACTGGAGAGGGCTATCGCGACTACCTTTGGCCGGAAGGGCTTACCGGACCGGAGTCGCCGGCGGCGGTTTGCCGGATTGGCGTGATGAAATCCGTGGACGGGGGGTGGAGCTGGAGCAACCGCGGGTTGTTTATTGAGGATAAAATGCCCCGCATCACGCTCAGGCCTCACAATGCGGCTTTGTGTTTTGCGGGTGGCGTGGGAGATCCTTCTGCGGTTGCTTCGGGAGATTACCTTTATTTGTTTTATGGCGAGTACGGTTATCCGGGAGTGTATGACTCCCTGAGCTATTCCAGGGAGCTGGAGTGGAGCGGGCAGTGCATTAGTGTGGCCCGCATTCGTCTTGCGGATTTGGATCAGCCGCAAGGCAAGGCGCAGCGTTGGGACGGCGAGGGATTCCGCGCGGCCTGGGATGGTGTGGGTAGGCCGATTTCTTCGCTACAGATTCCACGAGAAGCGGGTGGGGGGCCTGCGTCTTCGCCGGAGGGCGGTTTTCACTGGGGGCCATCGGTGAGTTGGAACACCTGGCTGAACTGTTGGGTGATGTTAATGGGCAAGGTGACCGGCACTACCTGGAAGGGGAGTGCATTGTACATATCGTTTAATCCGCATTCCGACCTTGGCGAGGGCAACAATGCGCAAGACTGGAGCAAGCCGCAGCTTTTGGTGGAGCGTCCCGGGCACATCCTTTGGTATCCATCGCTTCAACCGATGAATACGCCGGAGGATATTGCCAACCGACACACCTGTCTGCGTTTAGGGAAACGGGCGAGACTTTTTTTCAAATATGCGGACCTTGGCAAATACATGTCGGAGTACATCATTGAATTTGAGGCGCCCGGAGCATCTAAGGCTCGGAAGTGATTCACGGTGAGGGGCGGTGTCTATGCGCCATAGTGGTTCAGTGTGGTAATCCCGAACAGGGTGGATGCCGGTTTTCGGCGGCAACATAAGCAATTAAGCGAATGGTGCCTAATCGGTAGCACCCACCCGGTTCGGAAAAACATGGTAGAAAAAACGGTTCAGGCGGTGTTTACGCCTTGTTTTCTTCGGTATCGTCGAAGTAACCCTTGTTGTAGTCTTCGGATGGATTGTACTTGGCGCGGTCCATTTTATCGTAATAGGCCATGCGGGACATTTTCTCTTTCTGGAACATCTTGTCCACGCCTTCGTTATTGGCATCGAACTGCATGGAGTTGGAGATGGCCAGTTTTTGCGCGGCTTCTATGGCGTCGTGATTAGCGCCGATGTAGGTAAAAGTCCAGGCTTTTTCCTTGAGTCGTTCGATGAGCATCCGGATTTGTTCCCCCGAGAACTCGCTGGAATGATTTTCCTCACCATCGGTGAGGATGGTGACGAGCACTTTAGCGGAGTCGTCGGTGGGCAGCAGTTTTTCCAGGTCGAGTGCGGAGGTGCCGATAGCGTCGTGGAGGGGCGTCATGGAGCTGGGATTGTACTGGTTCTCCTGAAGTTTCTGCAATTTGGCGACGGGTTCATTCCACAGCAATTTTTTGATGCCTTCGCCATTGAAGCTGACGAGGCAGATATAGTGTTTTTGCTCTGGGAATTTGACTTCGGCTTCGCGGGTGGTATCCACAATTTCGTTGAATCCACTGATGGTGGCGTTTTTGATGGAAAACATGGAGGCGCTCTCATCGAGGATGATGAGGTTGTACATGAATTGATTGGACATTTGGATT
>CAYTNI010000430.1:0-2937 GCA_964439115.1 uncultured Saprospiraceae bacterium | reverse complement strand
GAAGATATCTATATCGCCTTGTGGAGTGAAAAAGATATGCTCGAGCCGCATATTCTGCAATCCAATATGAACTTCGCACGCGTGCGGGAGTTTTTTGAGGATATCCACCGTTTGTTGTACCTTGTGCAAGTTTTTGATCACACCAGGTAAACCAAATTATTATGGCCAGCGCGCTGAAAAACCTGTCTTCCTACGATGAAAACCATTTGCCCTCCGCTGCCGAGATGCACTTCGGCATCGTGGTGGCTGATTGGAATGCGCATATCACCCATGCCCTCTACGAAGGATGCCAGGCCACCCTCCTGCGCCATGGGGTCTCCGAAGCCAATATTCACATTGTTCAGGTACCGGGAGCCTTCGAATTGCCCACGGCAGCCCGCCTGCTCATCGCCTCCAAAAAGCTCGATGCCGTAATTGCCATCGGCTGCGTAATCCAGGGCGATACCCGTCATAATGAATATATCAACCAGGCAGTGGCATCCGGATTGGTACAGCTCAGCCTGGCCTCCGGTATTCCCTGTATCTTTGGCGTTCTCACACCCAACAACGAAGCTCAGGCCCTCGAACGGGCCGGGGGACCACTTGGCAATAAGGGCGTGGAGGCCGCAGTAGCCGCCATCCGCATGGCCGCACTCAAAAAATCAATGGCCGAGCCTACCACCCGTATAGGTTTTTAATTATACTTAAAATAATGAAAATCAATTTATTAAATACGGGTTATTTTAAATTGGACGGCGGTGCGATGTTTGGTATTGTGCCTAAGAGGCTGTGGCAGAAGCTCAATCCGCCGGACGACAACAACCTCTGCACCTGGGCTATGCGCTGCTTGCTCGTCAGAACGGGCGATCGCAACATTATAGTAGATACCGGCATGGGCACCAAACAGGGAGACAGGTTCCTGGAGTTTTTTGAGCCTCACGGTTCGGATACCCTCCTGCAATCTCTCCGCGGCTTTGGCCTCGAGCCGGAGGATGTTACTGACGTTCTCCTTACCCACCTCCATTTCGACCATGCCGGCGGAGCAGTGCGCTGGACTGCGTCAGGAAAGCCGGTGCCAGCCTTTCCTAATGCCACTTACTGGACCAACAGGTTGCATTATGAATGGGCATGCAACCCCAACGAGCGGGAACGCGCTTCTTTCATTCAGGATAATTTCCGACCCCTCGAAGCGGCCGGGCAGTTGCAATTTATCCCCGTCCAAAATGGCAATTCAGACTGGATACCTGGTTTTAGTCTGCGTTTCGTGTATGGCCATACCGAGGCCATGATGCTCCCTATCATCCAGTCCGGTGGAAATACCTGGGTTTATTGTGCCGACCTGATACCTTCTTCGGCTCATATCGGTATGCCCTACATTATGAGTTATGATATACGGCCACTGGCCACTCTGCTGGAGAAGGAAAAACTGCTTGAGGAAGCGGTAGAAGGGAACTATCGGCTCATTTTTGAACACGACCCTAAAGTACAGGCTTGTACCCTGGTGCGCGATGCCCGTGGAAAAGTGGTGATGGGGGAGGCTGTTGAGCTTCCCTAAACCCTCTGGTGTCGCTACAAACCGGCTAAGGCCGCCTTGGGATAACACAAATAATACTTGGTAACTAGCCTGGATTGGATATCGTAGTCGGCACTGAGGGACATCGGCAGTACGCGTTCATTTTTGTGGAGGATGCTGATTTCTTCTTTGGAAGTATCGTATGCGCTGTTGGTTTCCTGGCCTTGGAACATGAGATAATCCAGAGCTTCGGGTCCAAACGGGTTCCATCGGGCAACCCGGTGCTGAATACCCGACACGTAGGTTGGGTCGAAGGGTTCGTTGCTCAGTTCGAGTTTGAATAATCGTCGGTTGAGGATGCTGTCTGATAGGTAAGCCAACAGTTTATCTGAAGAAAACGACCAGGATTTCAAGGCAGCGAAAATATCGTAATCATCCAGGCGGGCAAAGTGGAAGAGGATCTCATCTTTCTTTTCGGCGATGCCATGTTCCTTCCAGTTAAAGTCCAGGAAGTATTGTAGTGCCCTGGAAGTCTCCGTTTTTCCGCCGTCATGATGAAAGTAGCGGGCACGTTGGAGGGTTTTGACGAGCATTTGCTCTGCGGCGAGTACAGTTTTGTGCAGGTAAGCCTGCCAGTACATCAGGCGACGGGCAATCAGGAATTTTTCAACGGCATAAATACCCTTTTCCTCAACAACCAGGTTGCCCTCGCGAACGTCCAGCATTTTGATGATGCGGTCGTAGCCAATTACGCCTTCGTGTACGCCGGTAAAGAAGCTGTCGCGGTTGAGGTAGTCCATGCGATCCATGTCCAACTGGCCGGAAATGAGCTGGTGCAGGAATTTTTTGTGGTACTGGTCGCTGAAAATGGCCCGTGCCAGGCCCAGTTGCCCGTTGAATTCCTCGTCGAGTTTTTCCATGAACAAACCGGAGAGCGTTTCATGAGAAACATTGATAAGGGTGTGTTCGAGGGTATGGGAAAAGGGTCCATGGCCGATATCGTGCAATAAGATGGCCGCCTGAACCGCCTCCGCTTCTTCGGGAAGTATTTCGGTGCCTTTGTTTCGCAGCACGTCTATGGCCTGAGTCATCAGGTGAAGAGCGCCGAGGGCGTGATGGAAACGGGTGTGTAAGGCTCCGGGATACACGTAGTGCGCCAGACTCATTTGTTTGATTCGGCGCAGCCTTTGAAAATAAGGGTGCTCGGTGAGGTCAAACAATAATCCATAAGGAATCTGAATGAAGCCATACACCGGGTCGTTGACGATTTTACCTTTTACCATGAGGGAGCTGTTGCTTGAACCGCAAAGTTCTGCAAGCTTTTTGATAAAACGGTTATTCTCAAAATATTAACCTTCCGGTGGAGGTTGATTTTAATCAATATCACCTTTGATATTCATCATTCGCTGTTCATCGGCATAAGGCGTACTTAGTGGCAGATTTAC
>CAYTNI010000429.1:0-2939 GCA_964439115.1 uncultured Saprospiraceae bacterium | reverse complement strand
TAACGGTCGCACTTCGGTATTCGTTCAGGAAATCGACGTATTGGCTGGTGGTGACTTCGGTTATACCTAAATAGAAGTTCTCAATCCTTATTTTTCTCAGCGGCAGGGAGTTAGCTTCAGGTGTTCCATCCCGCTTTTCGTTGCATCCCATCGTGAAAGTGCCTCCGCGCACCAATATCATTTCAATATCTGCGTCTCTGAGGAGTCCATCAGCTTGCTTTTCTGTTTCCTGCTCCAGGCTCTGAGAGGAGTCTAATGGAGCACCCGGTAAAGGCTCGGTTACTTCAGGCATACTTTTATATACGTCTCCCTCTGAGGCTATAGGATTCTCTACATCCAGATTAATTTTTCCTGGTTGCAAAATCAACCACCCGGCTACTGCAATCACTGCAATCAGGCCAAGGGTTCGCAAAGCTATTGAGAGTGGACTTTTCTTTCTGGAGGGTGGGGTCATTTCCGGAACCTCGTTTCTGGCGTAAATCCGGGTATCATCCGTTACTAATCCATTAAATGCTAATTGTACGGCTGCGGTTTTCATGCTTGCCGAGGGTATTTCAGCAGGCTTTTCTGTGATTACTTCCACTCTTTCTTCCAGCACAATTTCCCGGCATCGTTCTTTCCCCAGGATTTGCTCCACCACGGATACCTTCAGTAGGAGTGCAAAGGAGCCTGCCACAAGGGGTTTTACATAAAACGACCACTCCGTAAAGGTGTCTTCATCAAGAAACTGCTCGGCACTGTTCACTGCCCTGATGTGAAAATGTGGTTCCTGAGCGGCATCGAGCAGTTGAACCATCATCACATCCGAAATGCGAACCTGCTGAATCTGAACCTCCTTATCCAACTCCAAATTTTCCAACAGCATCGCTTCCTGAACCGCTATACGTACCACGCACTTGTGTTCCTTTTCCAACTGCATGGCATCGGGTATCCGGTACAGAATGCTTCCGGTTCTCACTTTCGCCTGGGTGGTCCCGTCCGTGGCAGCCTCTTCCTCCAGGTCGCCATCTTCCAGGCTGTTGATCAATTCCAAAAGTGCATGGCGCAATTGATTGTAGGCCAATTGCAAATCCTCATTGGAAATTATACCGCGCAAGACGGACACATTCACGTCTTTGAGACGCCCTTCCAATAACAACACATCCTGATATCGGGAGCTATTCGGGGGCAGGATGGATTTTAACGACTTGATAGCCTCCGGAATACCCTGAACCAATACCTCCCGAAGCTCTTTCTTAATTTCATCCAGGTTCTTCATACCACACAAGGATAAGACAAAGAAATCAATATAACAATATTACAATTTTTTTTTCATTGTTTTTAACAAAAAAACACTATTTCCATATTTAATATTGAAAATTTGGGGTAAACTGGAATAAAAAAACCACCAACCAATGTAGTATTTGAAGATACAGGTGATATCTACGCAAGGTCAATAAGCTTCCATTTGCAAAATCGGTTAGTGTAACTTCTAGCCTATCTTCAAAGAGTCTGCGGATATCTTTTTTTGGCGATTATCTGGTTCGGGAAAAATAGGATCTATACAGCCAATTTACTTAAGGATTCGGTTGTGCAGAATAGTCTGACTATCTTTGCAGCATGGGTTATCACAGCAATATTTGCCGGTCGGAAAAAGCATACAACAAGTGAAGCTACACCACAATCTTTGCCAGGCCGTAGCTGGCACGCTATTCCAGATTTTTGGACCATCACAATACTATGCCGATAAGGCCATTGAAGTAGAGCTCAAATCCGACCACCGTCGTGGCGCCCGTGACAGAGCCTTTATTGCTTCCAACACTTATGAAATCGTTCGAAAAAAGCGCATTTTCGCCTCTATCCTGGGTCGTGAGCCGGAAACGCTAGCCGATTGGTGGGAGATTTTAGGTATTAAGCTTGCGCTTGATGAAAAGGATAACCTCCTTCCGCCATGGCCGGAATGGGCCTCCTTGCAAAGTTTGAGCATCGTCTCGAAATACAAAACGCTGATGTTAACCCGAGCCATTCGTGAATCCATTCCCGACTGGCTGGATACATTAGGCGAAGCAGAACTAGGCGAACGATGGGATGCCATACTTACTTCCTTAAACACCCCAGCTCCGGTAGCGCTCCGGGTTAATGCCCTGAAATCTGATCGTGGGAATGCCTTGAAAATGCTGCATGCAGAGGGAATAGAAGCTCGGCCGGCAGGAGAGGAGGGATTATTGTTATCTGACCGCGTAAATATTTTCCGATCCCGGGCTTTCCAATCAGGCATACTGGAAGTACAGGATCTTTCCTCCCAGAAAGTTGCGCCCTTCCTTGGTGTAGCATCCGGGATGACGGTAGTGGATGCCTGTGCCGGCGGGGGAGGCAAGACCTTGCATCTGGCAGCGCTTATGCACAATGCCGGCCGCCTGATTGCCCTGGATACAGAAGCCTGGAAATTGGAGGAACTGCGGAAGCGTGCCCGGCGCGCGGGAGCACATTGTATTGAAACCCGACCTATTGATTCCTCTAAAGTCATCAAGCGATTGCACGGAATGGCGGATCGGCTTCTTTTGGATGTACCTTGTTCCGGACTCGGCGTGCTGCGCCGCAATCCGGACGCCAAGTGGAAGTTGTCATTGGGACAATTGGATAACCTTCGCAAAACCCAGCAAGATATCCTGGAGCGCTATGCTCCAATAATAAAGCCCGGCGGAAGGATGGTTTATGCTACCTGCAGCATTTTACCCTCCGAGAATGAATTGCAGGTAAAGCGATTTTTGGAATCCCATCCAACTTCCTTTCGATTATTGAAACAACAAACCCTTTTTCCGGAAAAAAATGGAGGGGATGGTTTCTATATGGCCTTGCTGGAGCGATTGTCCTGATTCATTCCATGATTTTTCTCATCCTCAGGAAAAAAAATTATAGTTTTCTTTGCCCCGGGTAACTAATACCGGCATTGTCTGATA
>CAYTNI010000428.1:0-2942 GCA_964439115.1 uncultured Saprospiraceae bacterium | reverse complement strand
CATGCTTTTTCTGGCAGGACTTATAGCATTTGTGTATTTCAGACCATCTAAAGCGGAGTTCATGCGAGATTTCAATCTCACACCAGAGGAGGAACGCAGGTTTGATGAGCTTTAATCATTCTTTTCCCGGCAGCCCAAACAATCGCTGAATCAGCCTTCGCTGTGCCATGACAATGGTCGCTTTTCCCCTAATTTCACCCTCTGGATGCACCCTTCCCATTTTGGTGGTGGTGAGGGTATCACCTGGAAACCCTATTTCCACTGGGATTTTCCCGTTAACGGGAATTTTTCCCTTATTTTTGACTTCACCCCAGGCCGCACCGTAGTCCGCAAAGGGAAAATCAAATAATTTTACCTGTACTTTCTGCCCCTGATTTACCAAACCTGCATCTTCCGGAGAGAGTTCCAATTGCCCGGCCATACCGGATGTCTTTTTGGGTAAAATGACCAGCAGCAATGAGTCCCGCTGCACAAACTGACCTTGTATGAGGTTATCGCGTGCAAACAAAACAGTACCCTTTACAGGAGATTCTACCAGATACTCGCGCTTCCATTCGGCAATCCGATTGGACAGTCGGGCAAAGCTGTCTTTGAGCAGGTTGAATGAGATATCAGCATCCCTAAGCGCTTTGGCTCTGCCGCTGGAGCTTTTGGATTTGTCACGCAAAGAAGTAATCTGAAAAGTCTTGGTCCGGATGTCCGATTCCAAATCCTGAATACCTCTTTCCAGATTTTCCTTTTCGCTTCGGGTAGGATTGAGCTCTTCACGGGTGAGGAACCCGCGTTTGAACAGTTGCTGCTCTTTGTTATAGCGGGCATCTACCTCTTCAAGCTGGCGCCGTAGTAGCTCTTTTCGGTTTTCCTGTTCGGCTATGGATCCTTCCAATTCAAGTATGCGTTTTTGCACATCCTTGCGTCCATATCTATCAAGCTGACGGTTGGAGACCATCTTAAACTGGTCATATTTTTCCAGGAAATCGTAGTAATCCTCCTGAATTTCGCCAAGGAGAAGGTCGCGTCGTGGCTCCATTTCGAGAATCTGCTGGTCGGATTCTATGCGCAGCATGTCGGCTTCCAAACTAAGCACATGGCCAAGTCGGGCTTTAGAATTGAAAAGCAGGATGGTTCTTCCGCTATCTACTACGGTTTCATGGGTAACAAATACATCTTTTAAAACGGTCGTTTGGGGAGCATAAAAACGACGGGGGGGATCCTTTGAGGTGATTTTGATATGGGAATCCAAAGTTTCCGGAAGTTCAAAGAAAAAGCCTACCCAGCCGAGGATAACTACGCCAGTAAGCGCAGCAAGCGTTCCCCAGCGAGCCAGCCAGCCCGGAGGCGTCCCCAGAATTTCCTGCACCTCCTCACTTCGCAATTCTATGTCTTCCAAATCTTGCTGCATATCGCGGAATTACAATGTAACCATTTGATAATCCGTCAGGTTCAATAATCGGTCGCGCAATTCTGGCAATCCCGCTATCTCCTCAGGGGCATACCTTTTAACACGGGCAAGGCGCATGACCAATCCGGTGGCATGTTTATCCTCGTCATGAGTGGCGGCCACGTATTTGGGCTGGAAGGCTCGTACCAATTCCTGAAGGCCAGAAATCCCCGGCGCCAGGGTGCCGCCCAGGAAAAAAGGTAGTGTGTATGCATTAAAGGTAGTGAGGAGCAACTTGACCGGAGCTGTATTGTCCACCGTCCCAGTCGGCTTATGGCCATGCGGGGCGAAAATGACCGTCTCAACGCCGTCAGAAACAGAAATTGCCTGAAATGCCGGGCCAACCCTGGGCAAAGAAGGTAGCCTTTCCATTCTAACCCCTTGTATATCAACTATATGTTCAGACTTGCTTAAAGAAAATATCAAAGCGTCTGGGAAATACCTTTTGACCTCGCCTGTGATGGACTCCGGAGCGATAATCTGTCGGGGCTTCAATGCCTTGAGCGTCTGGAGGTGAAAATGATCCGGATACTTTTGCGTGATGAGAACGGCATCATGAGGAGGTACATGCTCCAATGGAATGGGCGCGGTGCGATGCCACTGGGTGTTGAACCAGGGGAAATAGTCAATTTCAGTACCTTCCAGCCAGGGGTCCACCAACAGGCGGAGATTTCCTATGCCTAGGTACCAACTATTGTCCTGATTAAGGCGCTGAATTTCCATGCTTTCCGGATATTTCACGAAGGTAATTCAAAAGATCCATTGAAGGAATAAAAAGGCCTCTTCTCAGACCGGTAAGTACCAGAAAAAGAAGAGGCCTTGAGGGTATAGTACGCAAAGAATTATCGTACTACAATCAACTGTTTGCCAATCATGTAGCGGCCATCAGATACGCGAACGGCATAAGTACCGGTTTGCAGGCCGGAGACATTGATCTCCATGGGCAATCCTGACTGGAACTGATAGCGAAGCACCTCACGGCCGTTGCGGTCGAAAACGGTAACTTCAACTTCGTTGCCAAGTTTATCGCTCATAAGCTCGAGGCGCACCATAGAACTGGCCGGATTGGGCATCAATTGCAGATGTGCAGGAGTGAGCAAATCTTCCCGCACCGAAACTGCCGGGCCGAATGCATATTCTCCGCTGAGGGAATTGAAGGCCACGCCATAGGTTCCGGCCACAGGTTGTATGTTGGGACCATCCTGACGACCTGTTCCAGCAGGAAAATCTACCTCGCCCCAGTTCACAGTCCATGCGGTATCTGCACGGAATTTGATACCCCCGTCGGTATCATCTGAAAAGTTGCGAAGTACAACGCTGGTTAACGACCACATGTGGGGGTCATTGTCGCTTTTGGTCATAAAAACATCGCGGGCGCCCATATCATCGGCATCAGGCCATGCATTAAATGGCCCCGACTTACCCACTAAGGAGACTGAGCGGTACTCCAGTACCTCTTCGAAGAAGTATTCACCAGTAGTGGAGTTGAATGTGACGATGT
>CAYTNI010000427.1:0-2947 GCA_964439115.1 uncultured Saprospiraceae bacterium | reverse complement strand
CCACAAAACCACAATACCATGACCCCCATCCTCCTCACCCTAACATTCGCGATCGCCGCATCCTTCACCCCCGCCGACCGCACCCTCCCCGCCGCCAGAGAATGCGACCTGGTACAGGTATATGAAGCCCTGGAACCGGAACGGGACCTGAAGATCCTGACCCCAGCCGGCGAGCTCACCGACGCCGAATACCTGCTGCGCCCCGCCAGGATGGAAGAGGGCGTTCACGAGGTGGAAATTACCCGCAAAGGGAAAAATATCTATCACCTGGAAGGCACCAGGTATTACCTCGAAACCCGCTCCTACTATGCCTACGCTACCCGCGACGAGGCCGCGCTGCGGATAACCAGCAATTATGGGTATAAGCGGGGGACGGTGGTTTTTTGGTGAGGGGGGGGTATTACCCCACAGTTTGCGCCGGCGGCACCAGCCGTCGGGTGCCATCGACAAATGCCGGAACCAACCCGCAAATTTCCAGGCGATGACAAAAATCACCCCCGCAAGTGATTTTTATCT
This sequence comes from uncultured Saprospiraceae bacterium, assembly GCA_964439115.1. Classification (GTDB taxonomy): domain Bacteria; phylum Bacteroidota; class Bacteroidia; order Chitinophagales; family Saprospiraceae; genus UBA2329. Next base: position 2,431 of record CAYTNI010000427.1, on the reverse strand, counting down.
TGCGAACAACCCCTCAGGAGCAATAATTTAGCGTAAGATCAGGCTGCGGCAAATTAAATCCTGCACCTGGTTGCTCCCGAAGGTCCGATGGACCGGAAGGAGCCGATACCCGCCCGACTATTCCTAGAACGCACCTTCCGCACCCCAAAATAGTAAACTGGGGAATTAGATGAAAAAGAGTAAACTTGTGAGATGGACGCACAAGACTACTCAAGTAAGACACTCGATCATCTGGGCCTGGTAGCCGGCATGTGCCAAGAAATTGGGATCAGCGAAGTAATTGACCAATACTGTTGGTCAGACAGTCCGGATCAGATCGTCAGTACGGGCAAGGCCCTGGAGGCGATGATCTTGAATGGCCTGGGCTTTGTCAACAAGCGCTTGTATTTGATCCCACATTTTTTCCGAGACAAGCCGGTGGAGTTGTTATTAGGTCCGGGCATTGAAGCGGAGCATTTGAATGATGACCGTTTGGGGCGTGCTCTGGATCAGTTGTACGATACTGGCTTGACTACGTTATTTGCTCATCTTAGCCGTCGCACGTTCGAGGTGCTGGATTATCAGGTGGACCAGGGACATTTGGATACGACTACGCTGAGCGTTCACGGACGCTACAATAGTGCGCAGGAGGAGGTTACGGACTTACACATCACTCAGGGATACAGCAAGGATAACCGCCCGGATCTGCCGCAGGTCACCTTACAGTTGATCTGCGAACACCTCAGCGGAATACCGGTGCACATGGAGGTACTCAATGGCAACAGTAGTGATAGTGAATCGTTTCGCCAGACGATCCAGACTTTTGGTGCTCAGTTGTATAGCGAAGATGGGCTGCGTACGATTGTTGCTGATAGTAAGTTATACAGCGAGGCTACGCTGAAGATACTACAGGACAGCCGGCTGAATTGGGTCTGCCGGGTGCCGGGCACACTGGAGGCAGTCAAGGAGGTGCTCGCAGAAATTAAGCCGGACGATCTGGAGCCACTGGAGCAAGATGGCTACCGAAGTGTGTGTTACACTTGTGACTATGCCGGGGTGGATCAACACTGGGTGGTCTATCATTCTGACCGTGCGATGGAGCGCGAAAGCCAGACCCTGACCCGGCGCCAGAAAAAAGAAGCGCAACAAGCTCAGAAAAGCCTGAGAAAACTGGGCCGTCAGCAATTTCATTGTCAAGAGGATGCCCAAGCAGCCGCCCTGGAATGGCAACAGCAGTGGAAATGGCACCGACTAAAAAATATTCAGATCAAAACACAAAAAAAATATGGGCAGGCCGGACGCCCCGACACTTCCAGTACACCGGATATTCACTACACTATTGAGGCCAACCTGGAGGTAGATCAGGCCCGGTGGGATGAGCAGGTTTTCAAAAGAAGTCTGTTTGTACTGGCCACCAACCAGACCTTGGATCATCTGGAAGATGAAGAGGCCTTACTGCGTACTTATAAAGAGCAACAAAGCGTGGAAAGGGGATTCCGATTTATTAAAGATCCCAACGTGGTGGCTTCCTCGTTCTTTGTCAAAAAACCGGAAAGAGTGGCGGCTCTTTTGTTCGTAATGACTAGCTGCTTGTTGGTATACAGTGCACTGGAGTATCGCATCCGACAGGCATTGAGCAAAGAGAAGGAATCGGTGCCTGATCAGAAGGGTAAACCGACACAGAAGCCCACTGCCCGCTGGGTTTTCCAGCTGTTTGTAGGTATCCACCTGTTACAATTACCTGATGGCAAAAAGTTAGTATTAAACCTTAAAGAAGAGCATCGAAATATCGTGGCCCTATTATCTTATTGGAATTTTTATTCCTGATTTTTATAAGGAGGGGTGCGGAAGGTGCGTTCGGAAGCTTGTGTCGCTTTGGGATTTTTTGTATATTGAAGGGGGGAATCTAATAAGAAGACATAGCTGTATATGCGCAATAAAGGTGCGGATAGCGAGCTAGAACGATCTATGCCGTCGTTGCGAGAGCCCGGTTTCGGCCTGGCCTGGAAGCAGGATGGCGGGTATATGGCACTAAACTCCAGTACGATGAAAAAACACCACCAGGCCCGCTTCCCAGTGGGCTTTCCCGCAAACCACCCGGACCTTCCTCCGGAGCCTGCCTACCGCACCGGCAGCCTTTTTTCACGCATTTCATTTCCAAAAAGTACGATCATGAAGAAGCTCACTTTGGCGCTCACCTGCTGCGCTCTGCTCACGCATACCCTTTTGGCCCAGCGCACCTGGACGGTCAGTAACCGGCAAGACGGCATCCTGGTGGATTTCACCACCCTGGCCGATGCCGTGAATGCTGCGGCGGCAGGGGATACGATATTGGTGTATCCGTCATCATCCTACTACGGTCTAGATTCGCTAAATAAAGCAGTGCATATTGTAGGTATTGGGTATAAATTGGATTATGAACAACAGCCAATTCTTAATATTACAAGTGAAA
>CAYTNI010000426.1:0-2962 GCA_964439115.1 uncultured Saprospiraceae bacterium | reverse complement strand
ATAATTAATTTTTACATAAAAATGTTTATTGATTGGATTGTCTTCGTGCTGTTGATGATATTGTTTCTTGGATTTATTATGCCAGGCAGGAGGAAGGGTGATGCTATTTTAATCAGCAGGACAAAGTTTTATCTAAAGGACATTGCTTTCAGCGTCGTAGTTGTTGGCTTTTTTATGGTATTAAGGGCGTCCAGTTTTTTTCCTACGGAATTCCAGACAACAGATAAGGGGATTCTGGTAGGGGAGGAGGTCATGATTATTTTTTTCTCTGTCATGACGGTTCCGTTTTTTCTTTCCATGACTCCATGGAGTGATTTTTACCCTAAAGACATTGCCGCAGCGAAGGAATTATTTGGATTTCCGGTGAAGTATTTGCCCAATACCGGGAAGGAGTTTGGCATTTTTACCCTGTACATCATCAATGGGGTTATTTTTGAAGAGCTTATTGCCAGGCAGTTGATGTTCCACACCTTAAGTTCCACCCTGCAATTGAATGGCGATATCCTGGTGGTTGTTTCTGCCATCCTGTTTGCGGTCTTGCATGTTTATCAAGGATGGAAAGGGGTATTGTCGAACTTGGTGGTGGGGCTCATCCTCGGTAAAATTTTTCTGCTCCGCGGGAATCTTCTTTATCCGATTGTGCTTCATTTGGCCTTGAACCTCACGTTGGTGGTATTGGCCTTCAGGCGCTGGCGGGATTTGCGGCAAAAGCCGGATGGGGAGTGAGGTGAATGAAGGCGGCATGGAGGGGCATTGGTGATAATCCGTCGCGGAAATGGAATTTCAGTGGGGCGGTTATTTTACCCGGCAGGAACATTCGTGATGTGCGCTGATGTATTTTATGGATTCCATGCAAATTTCCTTCAGGATGTCCGTATCAATGTCTGATAGGTTGTTGACGTAAATACACGCCTTGCTCTTCTTGAATTTCCCCAGGTCTTTCAATAACAGTTGGCTTTTTTCGGTATCGGAATAGACATAAAGAGTTAATGCTGCTTTTCGAGGGGAGAAGGCAAGGACGGGCGCGTCACCCTCATGACCGCTTGCATACTTATAATGATAATTTCCAAATCCAATAATACTTGGTCCCCACATTTTCGGTTCGGAGTCAGACCAATTTTGCAGTAATTGGATGAGCTGAAAGCTATCCTCCATTTTTTTGGTCGTTGTCCACAAAATCGTGAATAAACGCTGTGACGTCTTGCCCTGTGCAGGTGGTCTTTGTTTTTGCCATAATGACTATTTTTGTCTAAGTGGTGAGTGTTTGTTTCCCTGCTTTCAGAGAATGACTTGTTTGGGGGTCAGCTTGCTCCAGGATTATCCAGTAAGTTGCGTCAGGGTATTCAATATTGTCCGTAAATGCTTCTTCCTCCTCCATAATACTGATGCTTTAGATGTTCATACACTAAATTTGTTTTTAAGTCAATGTCGTCTTGTTGATAAATGGGGTAAGGTAAGGTTTCAAAGAGGGTCTTACTCACAGCAGTGAAAACGGCTGCTGCTGTAGCCGATTTTTCTGACCATTGTTCAACTTTCAGTTTCTCTTTTTTCAGTTCCTCAAGAAGTGTAATGGATATTTTCCTGACTTCGCTTTTCTCTTTTGGGTCCAATTTTTTGCCATACCGCAATATATCAAAGATGGCTTTTTGCTCGTCAGTCAGCCCTTCCCGTTTGGTGTCGGCTTCTTCTTCCGAGTAGGAATTTACCAGTTCAATTAACTTTCTGAAAGTTTCTTGGATTACATCTTCGTCCTTTCCTCTATTGTATGCCTCAATGATTTCCTGGTAGCGTTTGTAGTAATCCACCGTCATTGGGTTGCGTTCTACCATTAGTTTTAGGCGCTTTTCCACTTTGTCTTTGAGTGACTGAACCACCATATTTTTATTTATGGTTTTGGAGAAGAATTGCTCCAATAAGTCAAAATTCAAGCCGCTCAGGTCAATGATTTTTTCTTCATGGTGCTCGGGTTCTTCTACCATATTTTCTATGGATTCATCTACCACATTTTGAATTTTACGCATGATTTCAGCCACATCTGCACTTTCAATATTGTCTTCTATGGCTGTGTAGATGACATCAATGGCATTTTTTGCAGGGGCATAATCGTTCAGCACCTTGTCAGGTTGCAGGGCTTTGTACTTCTTAAAAACCTCTCTTGCCAACACCTGAAATTTCCGTTTCGTCTCGTCATTGGTGTAAACGGCATTTACGCCCTTTTCCAGGGCAGCCAGTTTATACAATCCTTCCGCCTGGATAAGTTCCTGCAAATCAAAGTTCACCTCGTCTCGCAAAAATGTTACCGTCGCTTCTACCGCTTCCTGCAACTGTCTGATGAGTTCTTCTTTGGGTTGTACGGGCATTTCAGGTTTTTCGTCTCCTCCGCGGCCTCCACTTTCATCACCACCCGAACCATAAATTGCCAATGCATCTAACAACGCTGTGTAGGTTTCTATGTAGTCCACAATCAAGCCGTTGTTTTTCCCTTCGCTGATGCGATTGGCTCGGGCAATGGCTTGCATTAAGGTATGCGATTTCAAAGGTTTATCTAAATACAGGGTGGAAAGTGTGGGCACATCAAAACCTGTTATCCACATGGCACACACAATTACAAAACGGAAGGGGTCATTTTCCTCTTTGAACCTTGTTTCAAGGTCTTGCGTATTCATTTTTTCACGATGTGGCTCAATGTCCAGTTCCCATTTCCGGAACTTCTGTATTTCGTTTTGCTCTGCACTAACCACCACACAAATTTCAGTTTCTTTTATCCATTGGAGTTCACGGCTTTTTTCCAATTGTTCCTGGTCGCCATACTTCCCTTTGGATATCTCCTTTTCCAATTGCTCCACATACGCTTTCCAATGCCCGGAAATCAGGTCATACATTTTGACGGCGGTGAGTTTATCCAGGGCGATAAACATACCTTTGCCTTTGTAGCCGCGGTTGCAAAAATGCCAGACCACAT
>CAYTNI010000425.1:0-2997 GCA_964439115.1 uncultured Saprospiraceae bacterium | reverse complement strand
GTATAAATTATGGCCATGCCGGGCTCCCTTTGCTTGGATACCTCGTATATCCGGATACAGTCAGGTTGGCCAAAACAAGTCGCCAAAGATACATAAAAAAAATAAAGATGTATTATGATTTATTGAAGCAGGATGAATGGAACCAAAAGCAGTTTCAACATCACGCCGAACCGCTCACCGCTTTTACCTATTTTGCCGATGCAAAGGCTTTTCGGCAAAAGGTACATGCTACTGCGGGAATGGATACGTAACCGCCAGTACTGTGGCTTTAAAAAAAAGGGCATGCATCGTGGGCTCGAACCGCGTCTTGCGCGGTGGCAGTTGGAACAACAACCCGGAGAACTGCCGGGTAGCGAACCGGAACAGGAACAACCCGGACAACCGCAACAACAATATTGGCTTCCGCCTCGTCTTCGTCCCGCAGCTCGTTTGTTTGCCGGATGGCGTCAACTGAACAGATGCATCGCCCCGTCCCCAACAGGGGCAAATAGTACTTTGAACACCTGGTATTAGTAGGGCTCGTCGCCTCCAAAGTCCCAGGTGTTCGCTATCTTTGTTTCTCAACTCCTCGCCTATGCCCTTCGATATCTTTATCAACTACCGCCGCGATGATACCTTAGCCATGGCCGTGGTACTCCAGAAATTCCTCGAAATGGAGTTTGCCGACCTGCAGGTTTTTCTCGACCTCGAAGGCATCCAGGGCGGTGACCATTTTCCCGATACCATTCAGCATGCCCTGCGCGAAAGCAAATTGGTACTCACCTTAGTGGGAGAGAAGTTTTTATCCCTCCAGGACCCCAAAACTTATGAGCGCCGGATTGATACCGCCAACGACTGGGTGCGCAAAGAAATTGAAATGGCCATGCAACTCGCCACAGCAAATGCCGAACCTCCCAAGAGCCCCCCCATCGTCATGCCGCTGCTGGTGGACGGCGCAACCATGCCTGCCGAAGACGCCTTCAACCGCTGGCCCCTGCTCGCAGCTTGGACTAAGCGCAATGCCCGCGCAGTAGCCTTCAAAAACTTCGACAGCGATTTCAAAAAATTAGTCGCCTTTGTGGAAGAAAAACTCGGCCAAACCAGAAAAAACGCCGGCCAAACCACAAAATACGACCCTCTTAGCCTTTACCCGCTCCCCGAAGACATCAACCCGCTGCTCCCCGATGAGGAGGATGAAGCCCTCAGCGCCCGGGATGCAGGATATGTTTTCAAACCCACCCCCTACCTCGGCCTGCGCTACTTCAGACGCCGCGATGCCCCGCTGTTTTTTGGGCGCTCGCGCGAGATACTGCGCTTTTTTGAGCTGGTGAACAACCCCGCCGTGCGCATCATTCGTCTCTACGGCCCCTCTGGCGTGGGCAAATCCTCCCTGCTGGCCGCCGGACTGCTGCCGCGCCTCGAAAGGCAACACATCAGCACGTTTTACCGGCGACGCAACAAGGTGAGCGGCATGCACCAACAATTGGACGAGTTAGCCGGCACTGCCACTGATGCTCCCCGCCGCGTCTATATCCTCGACCAGGCCGAAGAGATGTTTACCGACCCCCTGCAAGGGGAAAAGGAGGCATTGCACGATACCATCAGGCGCGTGCTCGCCGCCGACGAAAAGGCAACCATCGTGCTGGGCTTTCGCAGCGACTACCTCGTAGAGCTGAAAGGCCTGCTCAAACCATTGTTTCCGTTTCAGCAGGAAGACCTCAGCCTCGATGCCCTTACTTCCGATGCCCTGGAGGAAGCCGTGGAGGGGGTTTGGCGCCATCCCAGTCTCCGCGCATATTTTGAATTAGACCTCGAGGAGGGGTTTGCCGGTTATGTGGCGCGCGACCTGCTGCGCGCGGAATCCGGAGGCGCGACTTCCATCCTCCAAAACCGGCTCCTGAAACTCTACGAGGAAAGCGCCGCCCGACGCAACAGCGAAAATGACCCTATCCGACTGACTATTGAAGCCTATAAAGCCCTTACCCGGAGCAATTTGGCCGAGGAGGAGCTCCTCAACTACCAGTTGGCGCGGTTGCGCGGCACCAACACCCAAGGCGCACCCGATGAAAAATCCCTGCTGGAAGTGTTGCATAAATTTGTGCTGGACAAGCCGACTGCCGGCACGGTGCCGAAATCCAAGCTACCCGCATCGGAAGATGCCTTGCACCAGGCCCTGCGGCGGGTGAATCTGCTGGCGGAAATCAGGGATCCGGCGGAGGCGCTGCGCCTCTCCCACGATTTGCTGGCGCCCGTGGTGCGGCGCCGCTACGATGCCCTCCTCAAGGCCGAAAAAGACCGACTGCAGATTGAAAACCTCGATTTGCTGCTCGACAGGATACGGCAAAACCTGCCGGAGCTGAAATTTGAAGAGGTTTTCGCCGACCTGCGGCAGAGCATGGCTTTGGGCATCCACCCGGAGCGACTGTCGCCCATAGCGTTTGAGTTGGCTTTTGTTTATCTCCATGCCAGCAAGTCTGACCCCGGTCGGGAGCTGGCAGAAAGGTATGCCCAATTGGAGCGGGAGCGCAACAGGCTGATATCTCCCCTCAACCCCGAAAACCTGCTCGCCTGGCTGAAGGGCTGCGACCCCAATAGCTATATAAAGCTCGAGGCGCGCTATTTTCCGGAGCTGCGCCACGTAGAGGGCGGCACCTTCGAAATGGGCGACGTATTGGGTGATGGAGAACATCCCGATGATGAAACGGTACACCCGGCCGTGGTGGCCTCTTTTCAGATGGCGGCTACGCCTACCACCTGGTACCAGTACGGCCTGTACTGCTTTGCCCGCGGGCTCGATTACCCCAATGATGCCGGCTGGGGCCGCGGCGACCACCCGGTGATTCATGTAAATTGGTATGATGCCGTACAATACGCCATCTGGCTGAACCAACAACGGGGTATTCCGGCCTGGTACGAATTGGATAAAGACCGGCAGGATCCCGATAATCTGAACAAGGACGATAAGTTAAAATGGACGGTAAAGTTGGTTTCCGGAGGCTGTGGCTTTCGCCTGCCCAC
>CAYTNI010000424.1:0-3000 GCA_964439115.1 uncultured Saprospiraceae bacterium | reverse complement strand
CCCTGAACCCTCTCGGTACCGCTGTCGTTATCGAAGCCCAGCACATGTGTATGATGATGCGGGGGGTTCAAAAACAAAGCTCCCTAACCACCACCTCCGCTTTTAATGGCATTTTTCAACGCGCCGAGACCCGGACAGAGTTCTTGAATCTCATCGGCGCCAGACTTCACTAGCACTCAATTTTTTACTATGAAAGTGTATGTTTTTCCGGGCCAGGGCGCCCAGTTCGAAGGAATGGGTAAGGATTTATACGAACAATCTGCCCAGGCCAGAGAGTTGATGGAACAAGCCAACGAGATACTTGGCTATCGACTAACCGATGTGATGTTTGAAGGCTCTGCTGATGATTTGAAACAGACCCGCATCACTCAGCCGGCTCTCTTTTTGCATGGAGTGGTGAAGGCCCTGACTGCAGGTCCTGATTTCCAGCCCGATGGTGTCGCCGGCCACTCGCTTGGCGAGTTTTCCGCACTCACCGCGGCGGGTGCTTTGTCGTTTGAAGACGGACTTCGATTGGTGCAGCAACGCGCTTTCGCCATGCAAAAAGCCTGCGAAGCTGTGGAAGGAACCATGGCAGCCGTTCTTGGCCTCGCCGATGAGCTCGTCGAATCCATCTGCGATTCCGTCGAAGGGGTAGTCGTACCTGCTAACTATAATTGTCCGGGACAACTTGTTATCTCTGGTAGCCGCCAGGCAGTGGAAGCCGCTGTGGCTAAATGCGCTGAAGCCGGTGGTCGTACCACACTCCTTGCCGTCGGAGGTGCTTTTCACTCGCCATTGATGCAACCGGCAAAGGAAGAACTCGAAGCTGCTATTGCCGCTACCCGCTTTCAACAGCCTCGATGCCCGGTATTCCAGAATGTCAATGCGCTACCGGAAACCGACCCGCAGCGCATCCAAACCAATCTGGTTAATCAACTCACAGCGCCCGTTCGTTGGACCCAAACCATGCAGCGGTTTATTCAGGACGGTTACACGGAAATGATTGAGGTGGGAGGAACAGGCAAGGTGCTCCAGGGCATGATGAAGCGCTTAGAACGTAGTTTTGCCACTTCGGCCCTCTAAAAGTTGTTTCTTTTGAAAAAATGTCCCATTTTTGGGGAAAGAAAACAGGAAATGGTAAATTTCGAAATCAAAACCGGAATTATCCTGTTGGCGGAACCCTTTATGATGGACCCCAATTTCAGGAGGACAGCACTATTGCTATGTGAACATTCTAGTCACGGTAGCCTCGGCTTCGTGATGAATAGGCCGACCAACAGCAGGATTGATGAGTTGATGGAAGATTTTCCGGAATTTGATTGTCCGGTATTCTGGGGCGGCCCCGTTCAAACAGATACGCTGCACTATTTACATCTGGCTGGTGACCTGCTCTCCGATTGTATCCCGGTGGCTGATGGGGTTTACTGGGGTGGAGAATTTGAAGAGTTGAAATTTCTTATTCGTTCAGGACTGGTTTTGCCCGATCAGATACGCTTTTTCTTAGGATATTCAGGCTGGGATGAGGGTCAATTATTGGATGAAATGACATCCGGCTCTTGGGTGCCTGCAGAAATGCATCCTAATTACCTCTTTAAGTCCAAACCGGAGTTACTCTGGCAGCAGGTGATGTACAATAAAGGTGACAGTTTTACTGCAATTGCCACCATTCCAGATGGTGCCGAATGGAATTGATAACAAGGACTTAACGCAAGACTTACGGGTTATTAAGTTCCTGTGAAGGCTCATCAGGTTGAATTCCTTTTGGGGTAGCTTCCTGAGCGAGCAGTGCCAAAACTTCTTTTTTCGTAATCTCAAATAATGGAAGCTCACTTTCGGGAAGTGGTTTGGCCTGTGGCATATTGAGCCTCAGGTGATCAACCTGTCTGCCGTTTTGCCAAAACCTAAAACACACGTGCGGGCCGGTGGCAAGGCCGGTAGATCCCACATACCCAATAACCTGTCCCTGTGAAACCCGAGTACCCGGTCGAATGCCTTTGGCAAAACGCGACATATGCAGATATTGGGTTTCGTAGGTTTTGTCATGTCTGATACGGACATAGTTGCCGTTACCGCTTGTATAACCGGCCTGTGTGACCACCCCGTTGCCAACAGCCATAATTTCAGTGCCGTGAGGAGCTGCGTAATCTGTACCCAAATGCGCTTTCCTTCGTTTAAGTATCGGATGGAAGCGATTGAGGTTAAACCTGGAAGACACCCTGGAAAAACGAACCGGAGCTTTTAGAAATGCAGATTTCAGAGGGCGGCCTTCACGGTCAAAGTAACCTTTGTGCTCTCCGTTTTCGTAATAAATGGCGTAAACCTCGGTTTTACCTTGCTTGTAGATGGCTCCTTTAACTTTTCCAGCACCTACGGATTTATCTTCGATGTATTTGTTTTCAAAAACAATTTTGAATTCGTCGCCCTTTTGAATGCGGTAAAAGTCAATGGACCACATTAAGGCATCTTCCAGCCGGTCGGCGAGTTCGTAGCTGTGCCCCTGGGCGATCATGGCATCCCAAAGTGTAGAATTGACCACGAAATGTCCGTTTTCGATGCGGGTATCTACCTCTCTTTCAATGCGCTCTAGCTTCCGCTGATCCTGCAGGTGGAAAATGACATACTCGAAAGCGCTGGGTTCATATACAAGATGTGTGGGTTCCCCGCTAAGGCGGTCTGATAACAGCGTATAGGATTTGCCGGCACGCATGGTTTTGAAATCAAAAACTCCGGCAGCGTTTTCAACCAGTTGATTGATGCTCTCCATCGGTACCGAGTGGAGCGTGAGCATATCAGAAAGGGACTGGCCTGGGCGGATTTTGAATTCTGAAACGTTGAAGGTGTCCAATGCAAAACCCCACTGGATGGTGGGCGTAATCACAGGAAATACCCCCAGGTTGATCTCAGGAGAAGCCTCCTTAGCAGATGCGCTGATATACCTTGGGTCAATCAACTGGTACGATAACAAACCCAGAATGAGCGCCGTGGAGAAAAAAACTGCAATTTTTAGCCGGTTAAAAC
>CAYTNI010000423.1:0-3008 GCA_964439115.1 uncultured Saprospiraceae bacterium | reverse complement strand
CATGCGCTTGCTGCTCGTCATCCTCACCCTTTCCGCTTCGGGTGTAGGCCTTTTTGGAATCAGTTTACAGATAGCTCCCGTCGAGCCAGTCCCGGGAGAAATACTGGTACAGTTTCATGGGGATGGGGATACAGCAATAGTTTTAGCAGACTTAAGCGCTGAGTTGGGTACTTCCGTCGCTATTAAGCGCACACTCAGCCCTTCCCTTCACATCTTCCTGCTCAGTTTTGATGCCGTCGGGGATGTCCCGCAGCGCTTACTCGACGCGCTACTTAAACGAAAAGAAGTTGTCGCGGCTCAATGGAATTATCCAGTAGAATGGCGCACCACGCCCAACGACCCCGAATACGATCAGCAGTGGACTTTGGAACGCATCGGCCTTCCAACCGTATGGGATGTGACCCGTGGAGGGCTCTCCGCCAATGGAGACACCATTGTAGTGGCCGTTCTCGACAGCGGTTTTGACCCAACCCACGAGGATTTGCGCGACAACGTCTGGTATAATCCGTTTGAAACCCCGGGCGATGGCATAGACAATGACCAGAATGGTTTTGTTGATGACCTGAACGGTTGGAATTTCTTCGAAAACTCCCCAACGCAAACGGTATTCTTCCATGGTCATTCCGTGGCCGGAATCATCGGCGCAAAAGGAGATAACGGCATCGGAGTCTCCGGTGTCAACATGCACGTACGCCTGATGCTTTTTACCATCCGAACGGTAGATCACATTGTAGCCGCATACGATTACGTCATTCAGCAAAGACAGCGCTACAACCAGAGCGGTGGAACCTCCGGAGCCTTTGTAGTGGCCACCAATGCTTCCTTCGGCCAGGCACGCGTTTTTTGCAGCCAGCAACCGGTGTGGGGAGCTATGTATGACGAACTCGGCAATGAGGGGATACTCACCGGTGCCGCAACCATCAACTCTAATATTGACGTGGATGCTGAGGGCGATATGCCTTCCTCCTGCCCCAGCGATTTCCTGATTGCCGTGCTCAACACCAACAGCGACGACCGGAAGCACCCCGGCTCCGGATTCGGAAGAACCTTTATTGACCTTGGCTCTCCGGGGCAGGACTCTTATACAATTGCACTCAACAACGGCTATGGCACTTTTGGTGGCAATTCCGCTGCAGCTCCACACCTCACCGGTGTGATTGCTTTGCTTTATAGTCTTCCCTGTACTTCACTGGCCTCAGAAGCCCTGAGTATGCCCCGAGAAACAGCGCTGCGCATTCGACAGGCCATCCTGCAGGGCGTAGATCCCCTGGCAGACCTCAGCGGTAAAACAGTGACCGGCGGGCGACTCAACGCATTCAACAGTATGGAAGTCATTCGCCTCCAATGTACACCGCCGGAAGGCCCATTAGAACTGATGCGGATATTTCCGAATCCCGCAGGCCAGCAAGTCCGCATTGAATATCAGGCTCCGGATTTTGAACCCAATTACCAACTGAGCATTTTTGATGCCCTGGGTAGAATTGTCGCTTCACAACCCCTCGCCCCGCCACGTTTCGGTGACAAAGCCATTGAACTCGATGTAACCCGTTGGGCAGCAGGCGTCTATTATGTTAAACTTATACAAGGAAAAACATCAGCAACCGGGAGATTTGTCGTACAGTGAAGCGAAAATGACTCAAATACCTTTTAACAAATTTTTACATAAAAACAGAAGATTTTTACCTGTTTCATTTGTCGGTTTTGGAAACATGGCTAATTTTGGCCACCTTTATTTAAAGACATTAAACTGCAACAAAAATGGTTTTTCCAGCAGATTTGAAATATACACCCGACCACGAGTGGATCAAACTCCTTGACAACGGGCAGGCATTGGTTGGTATCACGGATTTTGCCCAACGTGAACTTGATGAACTCGTTTATATCGAAGTGGATAGCGTCGGAGAAACCCTGAAGAAAGGTGAAATCTTTGGCACGGTGGAAGCCGTAAAAACCACCTCCGACCTTTATATGCCCGTCTCCGGAACCATCATCGAATTCAATCCCGAGTTGGACGAAAAACATGGTGATGAACCTACCACGGTCAATAACGATCCTTACGGGAATGGATGGATTGTAAAAATTCAGTTGGATAATCCGGCAGAACTGGACGATCTGCTCGATGCCGCCACCTACGAAACCACCGTTTCGTAATTTTTTTTCCACCCATACGCCAAAAATATATCGCATTGCATCTTAAATATGTAATGCTATTCTTAAACATTAAAAATCAGCAAGCATGGAAATTAGCAGTTTTTATTTAGGCCTTGCGTTGCTGGGAATCGCTGCTTTCATTCTTGGGTTAATCTTCATTTTGCGCAACAACCTCAACCGTAAATCGGAAACAGGCGTGGGCGAAAAATACAAGGCTACCATGAGCGCAGCCGATCTCGAGGTGCGCAACAAATACCCCGAAATGGATGTATTCCGTCTCAGCCCGACGTTCTTCAACCTCGGCCTGGCGGTTTCCCTTGGCATTTCAGTGCTGGCGCTGGGCCTTACACAGTATGAAAAAGAGGTGAACGTATCCCAATACCTCGATACCCTCGATGAGGAAATCGAGGTTGAACCACCCCGTACTGCAGAACCACCACCGCCACCACCGCCACCACCACCACCGGTAATTCAGGAAGTTCCCGAAGAACTCATCGAGGAAGACCAACCTGAATTCGTAGATCAAAGTATGGATGAGGAAGAAGTGGTGGAAGCCCCCAAGGCCATAGAAAACAAACCGCCACCACCGCCACCGCCGCCACCACCACCAGCACCGGAAGAAGACGAGATTTTCAAGGTGGTGGAAGAAATGCCGCGCTTCCCTGGCTGTGAAAATGAGCCAACCGCTGAGGCTAAAAAAGCTTGTGCGGATAAGAAAATGCTTGAATTCATTTATAAAAACATCAAGTATCCTGCCATCGCCCGGGAGAATGGTGTCGAAGGTACCACGGTAATCACCTTTGTGGTGGAGAAAGACGGTACTGTGAAAGATGCCCGTATCGTGCGTGATATTGGTG
>CAYTNI010000422.1:0-3012 GCA_964439115.1 uncultured Saprospiraceae bacterium | reverse complement strand
AGGAAGGTCGTGGAATCGGTATCATCAACAAGCTGAAAGCCTATAATCTACAGGATCTGGGTCTCAACACCGTGGATGCAAACATCCACCTCGGATTGCAGGTTGATGCCCGGGATTACCGAATTGCCCTGGATATCTTGCACCGACTCCAGATTCGGCAGGTGCGGTTGCTGACCAACAATCCCGACAAAATTGAGGCATTTGACCATTCTGGCATCGAGTTGATTGCCCGTGAGCCACTGGTTATTGCGCCCCATGCCGAAAATCATTCCTATTTAAAAACCAAGCAGGAAGAGTTGGGGCATTTGTATTAAGGTGCGACTGGTTAAGCGCCTATTTTGCGCTGTCGCATGGTTTCGTACAACATGATGCCAACGGCGACTGATACGTTGAAGGAATTAGTACTGCCGGCCTGTGGGATGACAAATCGTTCGCTTACGCGTTGGAGTAAGGCGCGTTGTACGCCCTCGCCTTCTGCCCCAGCAATCAGCAGTGCCGGCACGCTGAGGTCCATCCCAAATAAGGGAAGCCTGGCCTGCAAATCTCCTGCAAAAGCATGAATGCCAGAATTTTGAAGCCTCTCGAGGGTACTCACTAAGCTGTTGACCCTGCAAACCGGAATGTTGTGCAAGGCACCCGCAGAGGTTTTTACAGCTTCCGCATTAATCTGGGCACTGCCTTTGGCCGGAATGATGATGGCATGTACGCCGCTGCATTCTGCAGATCGCGCAATGGCACCGAAGTTGCGCACGTCGGTGATGCCATCGAGCATGAGCAGCAAGGGAGTCTCACCCCGTTCAAATACGGCGGCAAGGACATCATCCACAGATTGGAACCGGATAATAGCTGTAAAAGCAATAATGCCCTGATGATTTCCGCGCACCAGGCGGTCAAGGCGTTCTTTGGGAGATACCACCAGAGGGATATCGCGCAGTTTGCAGGCGTACCGGATTTCTTTTTCAAAATCGCCGCGGGTGCCTTGTTGCAGCATGACGCGTTCGATTTCCTGGTCAGCCTGTAGCGCCTCCAGTACCGGATGCCGACCAAAGATAATATTGATATCCGGTTCTGTTTTGCGCATGCTGGCAAAGGTAGTATTTAGTTACCGGCGGTGTATTTTTTCTGGAAGGAAGACCAGGGCAGATTTTTATAATAGTCTTTTCCGTAATAAGTTGCAATGGGAAGAAATTCCTCTAGGGATTTAAAGCCTGCGATGGATTGAAGGAGCGTTTGTTTCTCATCAAAAAAAACGATAGACGGAAAACTCATTCGTCCTTCCAGCATTTCCGCTGCGAGTGCGTGATAGCTGCGGGGGCCTGAATTGGTCATGCGGTAGGTTTTCCCCTTGTATTCCAGTTCTGCATCTTCTTGTGCGTTGAGCCTCACTGGAACAAAATCTGCTTTGACCAATTGTGCAGCGGGGCTTTTGGAAAAAGTCTCACTTTCCATTTTTTTGCACCAGCCACAGGAAGGGGTATATATGAAAATCATCACCTTGCGACCCTCTTTGGATGCTTTGGAAATACCCTCGTTCCAGGAGTACCAGGAAATTGCTGAAGGATTACTCTGCGCAGGAAGCACGGCGGTTAAAAGTCCGAAAGCGCAAATAAATATCGTCCCCTTACTCATAGTCTGAAAGAATTCAAGTTCAAAAGTACGACCATCTAACTAAAAAGCAGGCTTTGAAGACGTATTTTGGTCGTACTTTAAATGAAGTTTAACGTTCAATCGCTCGGATTGGTAGTATTTCTATAAAGCCGAAGGATATCGCCGGCGATGTGGCGGGTATGCATGCATTTGCCCGGGCAATGGGGGGCGCTCACTCCATCGGGTAAATCAAAGCTGCCCGTAATTTGCCAGGCCTCTTCCCACAGCCCGGAATTAAACAGCGATGTGAGCACCTTAGCACCTCCTTCTACCAGGAGGGAGCTGATTTTGCGAATATAGAGCGCATTAAGCAGGGACGGCCAAAACGACGCATCGAAGTTCACTTTTATCCATTCGAGCGAGCCGTCTTCGTTTTTATCGTTTTTCAGGGCATTGACGATAAGCGCAGGGGGGCTGCCATTAAAGACGGTAAGTTGTGGCGATAGGGTCAGCTCGCGGTCCAGTATGATTCTCCTCGGGCTTGGCCCGGGGAAGTAGCGGTTGTCGAGCCCCGGATTGTCAATCTGTGCCGTACGGGTACCTATCAGAATGGCGTCGCAAGTGCTGCGCAGGCGATGTACGAATCTACGGGTTAAGGGGTTGGTAATCCATGCCTGGGTTTGATCTGCCGGGGCGAACAGGCCGGTTGGCGTCACCGCATATTTGGCCGTCACATACGGGCGCTTTTGGGTGACGAAGTGGTTGCGAACCCGAGCCAGATATTCGCCTTCGGACTGAAGTACGCCAAGGCGAACCTTTACACCGGCATCCTGTAGTATTCTAACTCCCTGACCTGCAACTCCAGGGCTTTGATCCAGGCAGGAAATGACTACCTCAGGGATATGGTGTTCAAGGATCCGGCTCGTACATGCGCCGGTTTGTCCGATAACACAACAAGGCTCTAAAGAGACGTAAAGGGTGGAATGTGGAATGAGGTGATGCCAATGGGGCGGCACGGAAGCCATGGCATTGACCTCGGCATGGGCTTCGCCGTATCGCCGGTGAAAGCCTTCGCCGATGATGCGGCCTTCGCAAACGAGTACAGCCCCGACAACAGGGTTTGGGGAGGTGTAACCCAGCCCCAATCTTGCGAGGTCAAAGCATCGCTGCATGAATATTTCATCTCGATTCATAAAAGCCCGTCAGATGAGGAACAGCAAAAGGACAAAAATACCCAAATGTGGTTCCAAAAGTATCTAAAACAAAGGTAAGCCTTCCAAGAGTACCCGCAAGGTCAGAATCAACTCTCAAAATGATATTTCAAACCCCTTTTTCACGAAAAGTTTATTATTTAAGACAAAAAAATTGTCAAAATTGAAATTTTCATTTTTTCATCCTAATTTTATGTTACTTTTGCATAGAAAT
>CAYTNI010000421.1:0-3029 GCA_964439115.1 uncultured Saprospiraceae bacterium | reverse complement strand
ATGGTTCAAACTACTTAAGGACAGCGGATTAGACTTCGTGGCTCGTCTGAAGTGGGTGGACTACCTCGACGAGGTCAACCAACTTCCGGGAAGTACCTACGAGGGCATTTATCAACGTAAGCCCTATACTAACCACACCCTTGCACACTCCTCCAAACCCTCGGATATTTCGGGCAAAAAAAAGACATGCCTGGAAGACGTTTTACCGAAAGTCAACGCAGAGAACTGCTGCAGCAATTTCAAGCACGAAGAGAAAGTATTCAGCAATTTACAAAACGCCATGGCGTTTCCGCGACCTCCTTATATCATTGGCGGCAGGCTATGGATGCCGACCCACATCCGGGTTTTACAGAGCTAAAGCCTGAAGTCGCCCCTTCGGGTTCCTCTAAATTAATCTTACAATACGGTAGCATCGCGCTTCATTTTCAAACCCTGCCGGATACCGCCTGGCTCACTGAGCTAATTCAACAGATTCAATAATGCTCGGACTACAAGCCACCTCCCGGTTTTTCCTGTATGCCAGGGCTACCGACATGCGTAAAAGTTTCGATGGACTGTGTGGTCTGGTACGCAATCACCTCAAGCGCGATCCTACCGACGGCGAAGTATATGTGTTTCTAAATCGCGAGCGCAGCATGATTAAGCTGTTGCATTGGGACCGCACCGGCTTCGCTATCTATGCCAAACGCCTGGAACGGGGCACCTTTGAAAGACCACAGTCGCCCGACGACCAGGACAGCATGCCCCTCAAATGGGCCGAACTCATGCTCATCCTCGAAGGTATTTCCTTAGACAGCGTACGACGTCGAAAACGCTATGAATTACCGCCCAAAATGGAGGCGCTACGCGAAAATCTGCCGATTTAAGGGTCAAATGTGGAAAACTATGGAGTGATTTTCAAAAATCGGCGGGTTATTAAGATGTTGTGCAAAAAATGCGTGCCTTTTGTGCATAAAAAAGCGGTGGAAAATGGGCGTAACTACCTGATTCTACTGACTTTTGAGGCGTGAAAAAACAGCCGAAAGAAGTCGTTCTTAGTCAAGCGGAATACGAGGTGTTCCAGCAACTGGCAGCCCAACATGCCGCCCTGATGGATGAGCTTCGCGCAGCGCAACAGGCCCGCGAAGAAGCAGAAGAAAGGGCACGAAAGCTGAATGAAACCAATATCCTGCTGTTAAAAACATTGAAAGAGGAAAGAGCCGAATTCCGTCGTAAGCTCAAACAGTTCATTTTAAAGCGGAGTGAGCGCTACCCGACCAAGACTCCGCCGGCTACAGTAGAACAGGTGGAAGCGGTTGCACAAGTACTGCTGAAAACGCCACAGGAGCCCCCGGCGCAGACGGATAAAAAGGGCACTAAGGCGACTGAGGCGGATAAAAAGAAGCGCAATCACCCTGGTCGCAAACCGATACCCGACCACCTGCCGCGGGTGGAGGTCCTGCTCGAACCGGAGGAAGATGTCAGCGGATGTGTAAAAATAGGCGAAGAGATAACAGAAGAACTGGATTTAATACCCGGATTTTTGTACGTGCGGCGGTTCATCCGGCCTAAATATGCCCGTCCTGATAATATGGGCGTAGCGATAGCGCCTGCGCCTGTTCGGGTTATTGAAAAGGGTATTCCCGGGCCGATGCTTATCGCCTTTATCCTGATCAGCAAGTATTTAGACCATCTGCCGTTACATCGGCAACTGGCTATTTTCCGCCGCTGCGGCATTGAAATCAACGAAGTGACCTTCAATGGCTGGACCCGACAGGGCATCACACAGCTCATTGCGATATATACCGCAATCAGAAAAAAGACATTGCAGGCGGATTACCTGCAAGCCGATGAAACGACCATCAGGGTGATGGATCCGGTCAAGAAAGGCACCACTCATCTGGGGTACTATTGGGCATATATGGATCCGTTACACCGCAGCGTAGTATTCTTCTACGAGAAGGGCCGGGGCGGGAAATACGTTCGGGAGCACCTGAAAAACTTCCGCGGCCATCTGCAAACGGACGGCTACGCGGCCTACGAAAGTCTGACGGAAATCGAAAGAGCCATCATCCGGCTGAGTTGCTGGGCGCATGCGCGCCGGAAATTTTTCGAAGCCCAGGAGGCGGAGAAAGAGCTCGCGGAATGGTTCTTGCAGCAAATACAGCTATTGTATGCCATTGAGCGGTTTGCCCGACTGATGGAACTCTGCGCAGAGGAACGCCTGCATCTGCGCGGGCATGCAAAGCCTATTTTGGAGGAGATAAAGGCTAAGATGATAGCCCTTGCACCGCAGTTACCACCCAAGAACCCCTTGGCGAAAGCCATCCGCTACGCCATGAACCAATGGGAAGAGTTGTTGGTATATACGACTGACGGTAGGTTTGAGATTGACAACAATCCGGTAGAGAACAGCATCCGGCCTATCGCACTGGGCCGTAAAAACTACCTGTTTGCCGGTGATCATGATGCCGCACAGCGTGCAGCTGTCATTTACACCATCATTGCAAGCTGCAAAGCCCTTGATATCAACCCCCTGGAATACATCGCCGATGTATTAGACAGAGTCGTCGTTCGCCAATTTTCCGATATTGACGACCTCCTGCCCTGGAACTGGAAACCTGATAAAAATCCTTAGGTATTTTTCGAACCTGTGGTTCGTATAGGGCTTACTTATCAACGTTGCATGGCTAAGTAAAAACCGATTCGAAAAAATATCGTCCTGGAAGAGAGGCATTATTCCTTCGTTATGGTACCTAACCAGAGACAGGACGCAAAGGAGGACTATATGATTTTTCTGACCACCTTTCAAAACTAATGGCTATAACTTCAAAAGCCTTAACCTGAAAGATTTTGGGATGAACAAACTGCTCATGGCTCTTTTTGCCATGGCCTACTCCTTAGCTATCCGCGAAGGGTGGAAACGACAAAAGCGCACACCGGTGAATACCTATCAGGATGGTACCGAATACCGCGAGGTTTCCATCTTCTGGTACGGCCTAGCCATCCTGACTAATAAATGCCAGGATTTCCTCTCCTACATCCAGTAC
>CAYTNI010000420.1:0-3035 GCA_964439115.1 uncultured Saprospiraceae bacterium | reverse complement strand
CGTTTATCGCTAAAATTCTCAGGATTCCATGAAAATGCTTCGGTTTCGGGGGCATCGAGATTGCTGCTTTGGGGTTCATTGGGCTGACAGGCCGGCAGCGCAAGAAGAAAAGCGATTACCGGGAGGAATGACCATTTGATTTTCATGGTGAAACATTAATGGATTAGGAAAAGGCATAAGACCTTGCAAAGGATCGGATGCGCATTTGAAGCACCCCAAGGATGGCTTCACGCACGATGTTTTTGGACATTTTGGAGATACCTTCGATGCGATCAGTGAAGGTAATCGGGATTTCCCGGATTTGAAAACCGAGGGATCGGGTGGCAAATTTCATTTCTATCTGAAAAGCATAGCCTACGAAGCGAATTTTGTCAAGGTCAATCGCTTGCAATACGCGACGACGATAGCAGACAAATCCTGCGGTTGGGTCTTTGACGGGCATTTGAGTGATCAGGCGCACGTAAAGAGAAGCGCCGTAGGAGAGCAACAATCGATCAAAAGGCCAGTTTTCCAGCTTGCCGCCGCGAACATATCTGGAACCCACGGCGAGGTCAGCGCCCTGATCTTTACAGGATTGGTAAAGCCGCAACAGATCCGCTGGGTTGTGGGAAAAATCGGCATCCATTTCGAAGAAGTACTCGTAATGGCGTTCGAGGCCCCATCTGAAGCCGGCGATATAAGCGGTGCCGAGGCCTTGTTTGCCGGTGCGTTGCAGCAGAAAAAGCGATTCCGGATATTTGCCCTGAAGAGATTGGACTAATTGAGCGGTGCCATCAGGAGAGCCATCATCTACCACAAGCAGATGGAATGGCACAGGCAGGGCGAACACCGTTTCAATCATGCGCACGATGTTTTCCCGTTCGTTAAAGGTTGGAATAATGATAAGACCGTCTGCCAAGGTGAATGAAAATGTACTTGACGCCATGCAAAAACATGGCAAATATACTGCAAAAATGCAAATGACACGCAGGTGCGCAGCAACCGTGGAGGAAAGAGTTTTCCTCCACGGCTTTGCGGGGATAAGTTGCTATCAGTTCAGTGCCTGAACGTCCACTGCAATTTCCTCACCTTCTTCGTTGGAACCGATGTTAAAGGAGACGATATCCCCCTCTGCAAGGTCATTGAAGTCGGCATTAATGAGGCTGGTATGGTGGAAAAACAGGTTGTTTGGCGGATATTTTATGAAACCAAAACCATTCTTGAGACTAAGAATAACGCTTGTTTCAGCACCCGCCGGGGCTTCTTCGAGGAGAATTCCTGCTTTCTTTTTGCTTTCGCCTGCTACGAAGATATTGCCCACAAGAGGATCATTGATTTCGAGCCCATGGTCAATCAACTCGTGCATGGCGAGCGGGTAGGTCACTTCTTCCATCAAATCCTGGGAAGTGCGGGTAACCATTTGCTTTCCGTTATCGGCAAAGAAGTCAAAGTCCCAACTCAGCAGCATCACTCTTACACCAAGGGCGTGGAGTTTGCGCGCCAGCGTGACGTAGTCGCCGTCAGAAGCAATCAGCACCACCACGTCTAGTTTATCGCGGAAGGCCAGTTCGAAGGCTTCGAGAGCGAGCCAAACATCAATACCGCGTTCTTCGCGTCTGCCATTGACCGCCTTAAGCGGCAAATAATGGGTGGACACCCCTGCCGACATCAGAATATCATCGAAGAGGCGATCCCAATACAGCATATCACCTCGTTGATTAGCTTCATGAGCACTTAGGCGACCTCTGAAATAATGCGCTTCCACAATGCGGCAATGCCTCGAGTCTTCATCTTCAGCATCTGCGACTGTTTTGATGATGAACTCATGTAAGCCGGCAATACTGAGCCTTCGCTGCTTAGAGTGTTCATAGTTGTAATAGTTGCTGATGTGCAAAAAGAAATTGCCATCGTAAAAGACGCCAATCCGCACCAATTTTTCTTTCATCTCTTGCTCTAATTAAATATTTAAGGGGTGCAAATATACACCTATATTTACACATATCAAGTGCGCGTTAAGTGCGCACTTTGAATTATTCCCCAAACTTCCCCGTTTTCTCTAATACACTATAACAAGCTTTACAGGAAGAAAAGTGTTATGACTTCGTTAATTATTTTGATGGACACAAATCCGCCGCGATTCCCTATTTTGCAGCCCAAACCAGATGCCTGCACGGCCTTGCAGAATCCTGCTTCCGAACAGGCGTTGCGATAGAATTTTATGAGATATTTATTTTCCTTACTGACATTTTTGGGACTATCCCTTGTCGTTCATGCACAACAAGGAGGCAAGGCATACCTCAGCGGCATGGTGCGGGATGCCATGACCGATGCTCCCGTAGAATTCGCAACCGTATATCTTAAAGGTGCAACCAACGTGGTGGAAACAGCATCCAACGGCAGATACCGGCTGGAAGTGCCTGTCAATACGGCGGCTGTGGTCATATTTTCCCGCATTGGCTACAAGGAAGCTCAATACCAACTTGAGCCCATGCCAGCCAATACCACCCGGCAGGTAGATGTTTCCCTGGCACCCGTAGAAACCGGGCTGGAAGTAGTGGTAAGAGAAAGCCGGATTCAAGAGTCAGGTATGCTCCGCGAAGATATGACTCAACTCAAGTTACTGCCTTCCACTACCGGCAACCTCGAGAGCGTGTTGCCGCATATCGCACTCGGCGCAAGCAGCGGCTCGGGGGGGGAACTGACTTCTCAATATAATGTTCGGGGTGGCAACTACGATGAGAATTTGGTTTATGTCAATGACTTTGAAATTTACAGGCCGCAGTTAATCCGTGCAGGGCAACAGGAAGGGCTCACCTTTCCCAACATGGACCTGATTAACTCCCTTTCGTTTTCCTCAGGCGGCTTTGAGGCACGTTATGGCGACAAGATGGCCTCCGTACTCGACGTGAAGTACAAACGCCCAGATTCGCTTCGTGCATCCATAGCAGGTGGATTTTTGGGTGGTTCGGCGCATCTGGAGGGCAGTTGGGGGCGCAATAAAATCAACCCGCGCCTGAGATACCTCCTCGGTGCCCGCTACAAGACCACGCGATATC
>CAYTNI010000419.1:0-3041 GCA_964439115.1 uncultured Saprospiraceae bacterium | reverse complement strand
CCAGCAAGCGGTGTCTGGTATTTCCAGAAAAAGGTAAGAGGACTCCCGAAACCAACTTTTTAATTTTTTTCCGTGGGGGGGCATAACAACACTACACTATATGGTCCAAGGCAACTTGACACTACTTCTCATTGTGTGCCTATGTACGAGTGCATGGGCGCAAAAAGATTACGACATCACTTTCCAGTCAGGGGCAAGCCCAAAGAATGCCTTCCTGAGGCCACCGGATGTGACCATGGAAATGTTGGAGGATGTTTCGTTCCAGGAACGAAGCTATTTAATACTTCAATTCGAGGATATCCCTGACTCGGAAACTGTTAAAATCATTGAGGCAAGCGGTATCAGGCTACTTCACTACGTGCCAAATTTCGCTTATTACGCTTCAATTCCCACCGAACTTTCGATGAATTCTCTGCCAGAACTGCGATCGGTTTTACTGCCGCAGGCAGGTTGGAAAATGTCGCCAGGGCTCTTTTCGCAGGATTATCCAGGACATGCGCTCGAATCAGGAGGTAAAATTCGGCTCGAAGTATTACCGTTTGGCGATGTTGCGCTCTCGGAACTGACATCATCGCTGGAAGAACGCGGTTTTGGTACCATCAAACTGCTGGAAGACCGCTTAGAGCTATTGGTACCCATTGACCGTGTCAGAGAATTGGCTGCACACTCGGCAGTGCTCTTCGTATCAGAAGTAGAAGCTCCCTCCTTTACGGAAGGTGCTGTAGGTAATGCCTTGCTGCGAAGTGACCGCCTGCGGATGAATTCCCAAACGATGCTGGACGGCACCGGAGTATCCACTGCCATTGCGGATGACGGTACTATCTCTCATGTTGACTTTCAGGGCCGTTTGCAAGAGTACACCACTCTGAACACCGGCAGCCACGGCGATATGACCGTAGGAATTCTGGCTGGAGCGGGTAATATTAACCCACTGGGAATAGGGGTGGCTCCTGGGGCAAGAGTCAATTTATACCACATAAGCGGCTATCCGCACATTGTAGGGGCTCCGAATAATTTCGCTGAGCTTGGTACAGTCATTACCTCAACTTCCTACGGTGATGGCTGTGGAGGTATTTATTCTACCTCAGCCCGTGATCTCGATGCTCAGGTAGCAACTTACCGGCAGTTTCTGCACGTTTTTTCCGCCGGCAACAATGGCCAGCAAACCTGTGGCCTATACGGAGGCTTGGGTTCTTTCTTTGGAGCGCGATATGGCAACATCACAGGAGGCCGAAAAGCCTCCAAACACAGCCTGGCGGTTGCGAATCTTTTTTTCAATGACTCGCTGAGAATTACCAGCAGCAGAGGACCTCTCAACGACGGAGTGCTCAAACCTGACCTCGCAGCACCGGGTCAGGGCAATTATACCACTGCACCAGACAACACTTATCAGCAAGGTGGTGGAACATCTGCGGCTGCTCCGGCCATTGCAGGATTGTCAGCACTCCTTTACCAGGCATATCGCATACAACACAACGGAGAAAACCCCACTTTCGGCCATATCAAAACGGCCTTGTTCAACACCACAGAGGACCTTGGGCGCCCCGGACCGGATTATGATTTTGGCTGGGGCAGGCCCAATGGCGAAAATGCCTTGAAGGTTATACAAAATAACTGGTTTTTAGAAGGCGCCATCAGCCACCAGGGGCAAAACAACCATACCATCAATGTGCCACCCGGTACCCGACAACTCAAGGTAATGGTCTATTGGTTTGACCCTGCCGCAACTGCCGGTGTGGGCAAAACCCTGGTCAATGACCTCGACATGGCTGTCATTACACCCTCCAATCAATTATTCAGACCATGGGTACTGAGTACGGCAGCGCATCTCGACAGTGTTACAAAACCTGCTTACCGCTTCTTTGATCGCGTCAATGTGGTGGAACAAGTAACCATCGATAACCCACAATCCGGAGCTTTTAGGGTTCAAATTAACGGGCATATAGTGCCACAGGGGCCTCAGGATTATGTAATTTCCTACTTTCTTGAGGAGAGCACCATAAAAATGACCTATCCCAGCGGAGGCGAATCTTTTGTACCCGGCGAAACTGAGGTGATTCGTTGGGATGCCTTCGGTACAACCGGTAATTTTCAGCTCCAATACTCACTAGACAGCATGCAAACCTGGGTAACAGTTGCAAGTAATATTCCGGGAAGGCAGCGATTTTTCAATTGGGTAGTACCTCAACAAATAACTGGCCGCACCTTTTTCAGAGTATCCAGGAACGGGGAATTCGATATTTCCGACCAACCATCCAGTATCATTGGTTTACCTAACTTCCAGGTTAACAATGTAAGCGCAAATCAGGCCAGGGTATCCTGGGCTGCTGTTCCCGGTGCCAATACCTACACGGTTTATCGGCTCGGTACTATGTATATGGAACCTATCGGAGTGACCAGCAACCTGGAGTTTCCGGTAAATGTGACGCCATATGAGGTGAATTGGTTCAGTGTTCAGGCTGGAAATACTTCCGGTATTTCGGGTAGGCGTGCAATCGCAAAATCCTACCAGCACCTCCCCTGTCAGGCCAATATCAGCCTCACCATACGATTTGATCAGTATCCTGCCGAAACAACCTGGGAGATGAAAACAGTAGCAGGGTTAGTAGTGGCCCGTGGAGGTCCTTACACTGGCCAGGCCCCCAACACCACGCTTACGGAAAACCTTTGCCTTCCTTTCGGTTGCTATACTCTCACTATGTATGACGCCTTTGCAGATGGTATTTGCTGCGCCAGCGGACAGGGTTTTTATCAGTTGAGAGATGCCTCTGGTACACCGCTCGCCACCGGGGGGCAATTCGGGAGTTCAGAGATAAAATCGTTCTGTCTCGAGACAGCAATCACTCCAATAAGCATTACGACCAACGTAGTTCAACACGCCACCTGCTTTGGTAGGGCTGATGGCATAGCAAGCGCCGTTGCTTCCCAAGGCCAGGGCAATTATCAATATTCCTGGAGCAACGGTGCTACAGGCTCAATTGCATCCAATCTTGCAGCCGGTCAATACACTGTAACGGTTACGGATGAGGTAAATCAGGCGG
>CAYTNI010000418.1:0-3042 GCA_964439115.1 uncultured Saprospiraceae bacterium | reverse complement strand
CCAATACTCATCAATTGGTAGCCGTCGGTGGCAAAGACTGTTTTTTCCTTCGAGAGTCTTAAGAAGGCTACTACACTCTGGGTGTTGGGATCGAAGTTCACCCCCCCAATTAGAAAATCGTGCATCTGATTCCTACCATTGAAGAGCCGAATGCGCGTTGCCTGTGCCTCATCCAGGCCGTAGAGCGTCCAAAGCTGCTGGTCCTTAGCAATAATTTGCCGCGATTCAATTTTTTGGACAGCTTGCAATAGCTTTTGCACGGGTTCAGGATCGGCAGTATGACTTCGAATGCCATCCGAGAGAATCCATGTTGAACCTTCCCGGGAGATGGAAAACTCTATAGCGCCGGGAGATTGAATGACTACGCGGGAAATAACCGAAGAGTCAATTTCTACCAATGCAGCTTCAAACGAACGCTCCCTTTTACCCAGCTGTTGTCGGGAAAGTACCACAGCAATCACCAGCAGGACAAAAATCAGAACCAGGTGCTTGTTTTTCACAGGCCTCTATTTTTGATAAAGGGCTTTTCCTGCTTCCTCATATTTATCGCCCTCCTTCCATTGTGGTTTTTCCGGACTGTCAGCAACCAAACGGGCAGTTTGGACGAAAGATTTGCAGTATTTCAGGAGATAGGCCATATCCACGGAATCGGGATTATCGGCGACCTGATGGTAGTATTTCATCAGCTCTTCTTCAAAACTGGTCACGCCCGGGCTCAGGCAAAGGCTAGGCACCCCTTTTGCGGCAAAAGACACATTATCGGAACGGTCGAAAAGATTTTGTTCCGGCACCGGGTTTGGTATAACTTTAAGACCAAAGCTTGCGGCTGCGGATTGGATGAGTTCATCAGTGCCCGTGCGTCCATGGCCAATAGAAGATATACCTTCGGTATCGTTATATCCTGCTCCGTCTGAGTTTAGATTAAAAATTACATTTTCGAGAGGAATTAATGGCTGGTCTGCGTAGTAGCGGCTCCCGAGCAATCCCATTTCTTCGCCATTACAACCGAGGAGAAGGACGGATCGCCTGGGGCGTGACTCCGACAAGCATCGGGCTGCGAGCAGCAGCGCTGTGGTTCCAAAGGCATTATCTCTTGCGCCATTGAAAATGCTGTCAGAGTCGGTAAAGGCACCTCCACCGTTTTTCCCTGTTCCAACATGGTCAAAGTGGGCACTCAACAAAACGTATTCCTTGGAAAGTTCGGGGTCAGTGCCTGGAATCATTGCCACCACATTAGGGACCATTTGGGTAGAAACCCGGCCTCCGGCACTGGAAAAGGATATTTTTTGCGGCGTACCTTTTACCATGGTGGCAACAGGATCATCGCCCTTTTCTTTAAGCCATCCATAAGGTAAAGTACTGGCATTGGAGGCATCTGGATTGCCAATTCTCTGGGATTCCCGAGAGAAGAATTGCAATGCAAAACCCCAGGGAAAACCGAGTCGGTACAATTCAATGAGTGCGACAGCCCCTCTTTCTTCGGCAAGTTTCCGTTTTACAGGTATGCTTCTAAAGGCCGTATTGGGAGAACTTTCGTCGGGAAGCCCGGAGATAACGAAAACCACCTTTCCTTTAACATCGAGGTTTTTGTAATCGTCTTGCCCCTTTTCTGTATCCACCCAACCATGGCCTGCAAAGATGGCAGAGGTTTTTACATTGATGGCGTCACCGCTAAGCAAAAAATAGTCTTTGCGGTTTTCATAGGTAGTTTTTCCCACCACGAGAGAACTATTTGCCGGAGGACTTACTGTTTCAAGCGGCCAATATTGAAAGTAGCCACTGGACGAGGAAGCTACGGGTTCCGCGCCATAGGCTTTGAAATAATCAGCAAGATAACGCGCTGCCAGAAAATTCCCTGGTTCGCCGGTGCGGCGTCCCTGAAGGTCATCAGATGCTAAAAATCGAAGATGGCCTTCCACTTCGCTTTGGCGGGTTTCAAATTCAGGAAATTGGGCATAGGTTGTCATTGAGCAAAAAACCAAAATGACGAGCAAGGATAATTTCATACGTAATTTAATTATTTGACGAGACAATTAGAATAAAGCAATTTGATTCCGATTGTTTTCCGTAGCAGGCGCCACGGATAATTGATTTTTTTCAGGTATAGGCAACCAGGATTTTACCACCCTGAGGCGATGGGTATATTTTTTCTTTTCCTTGTCAAAAATACCGTAGTGATCCATTAAGTCTATGCGAACTTTGCCAAAGGCGTGCAAAATCTGGTTATCTGACAGGATGATACCAGCATGAACGATACGTCCCATATTATTTTCAAAAAAAGCTACATCGCCGGGGATAGCCTGTTCAGCAAAATCGACATGACGGCCTTGTAGCACCTGTTGATCAGCGGTTCGCGGCAGCCGGATACCGCAGAATTTGAATGCCATTTGTACTAGTCCGGCGCCGTCGATACCTAAAGGAGATCTACCGCCCCAGAGGAATGGCGTGTGTAAATATCGCCTGGCGATTTTAACAAGTATATCGCGGTTGCCGACAGATTTTGCGGGGAAAACAACCTGGCCGGAGAAGCTGAAATTTTTTGAGCCAAAACTGAATCGCATTCCGTCAAATCCGGGCAACCTTGCGCCCATTGGAACGGGAAGGAAATGATCACTGGCAGTAATTGGCTGAAAAAGTTCCAGGCTGAGCGCCTCCTCTCCAATGAAAATCGGAACTTCCGAAGCGGCAAGGAGCAAAAGCTGGTTAGAAGCCACCCAACCCACGGCATCATCCCACAGGCAGCGCACGAGACACCAGGCTCTACCCTTTTCTTCCATAATCTCTACTACCTCTCCAAAAAGAATTTGAGAGGACATCTCACTCTTTTGGGAAGGATGAGTTCGCACAGATACGGCACTCAGCGGGCAGACGGCAAATTGGTTAAGCATCAATATAAGTGTATCCTGCTGCGAAAATGACGGTATGTCTTACCGGAACGCGTCCAAAGATACTAAGTTTTAGAAATTCTGCGTTTTTTTGAGGTTTAATACACCATTTAGACCACTGAAATGTACCGAACATTACTGCAGGGCTGGTTATTAC
>CAYTNI010000417.1:0-3047 GCA_964439115.1 uncultured Saprospiraceae bacterium | reverse complement strand
GAAGATGCCAAGGAGCCCCCCTTTTTCGGCGAGAGCATCGCTCCGGGTTCCCCAGCTGCTGGGAAGGGAAATTTCAAATAATCCAAAAAACGAAAGGGCAAATACAACGAAAATAGCGAAAAAGGCCGTATTGGCAATCCAATTGGTGGACAACGCATTTAGGGCAGAATCGCCAAATAGCGCGGTGATGAGAAGGCCAACCGTCACGTAAATCACGATGATGGACGCACCATAGATGAGTGCGTTGCGCAAACCCTTACGCCGATCCGTACTTCTCTTGGTAAAAAAAGTCACTGTTAGCGGAATCAATGGAAACACGCATGGCGTGAGTAACGCAAGCAGACCGCCTGCAAAGCCAAAAAGGAAAGTCCATCCCAAAGAGCTGCGGTCTTCAGCCACGGCTTCGCCGCAGTTGCTTACAGGCTCCTGGTTGCCATTTTGTAGGGCCGGAATGGCCTGGTCAATGATATCCCCTTCAATTTTTGCTCCTGCCATGGCAGAAGCTGCCTGAGCATTCAGGTTAAACCGGAAATCTTTGGAGCCGGTGATACATTGCTCATCATCACAGGTAGTATATTCCATATATCCCACTAGAGGGATATCGGGATTGGTCACTTTTACCCGTTGGGTAAAAACGATGGGATTTTCGATAAACTTTACCACCATAGCACCGGCGAATAAGGGATCCGGTGCTTTTTTGGTTTTGGCGGATTCAGCTACCTCCCCGATTCGGGTGTAGTGGTCACCGGGGGTAAAAGTAAAAACCGTAGGTAAGGGACCGTTATTGGGGTCTGTAAATTGGGAATACATATTCCATCCCGGGTCGAGCGTCGCGGTGAGTTTCAGTTCGTATTCCCCGTTGCCGAGGCTGGAATGTTCGAAGGTCCATTTGACGGGGTCGTACAATTGGTCGGCAGTAATATCAGAGGGAGGATCCAGCGGTGTTGGAGTATGGGGAGATGCGCCGGGAACACCTTCATTTTGGGGGCTGGATGAGTTTTGGGGTTTGTCAAAAGCCGGGACTTCCACTGCCCCGCGGGAGGTGTCTTTGAGCGGAAAATTGAAATCTATGCCTTGGGGAGGCAAGCAGCGCTCATCGTCGCAGGTCATAAATTCAAGGTAGCCCGTGATGGGTTTGGAAAAGTCTGTAACGACTACCCTTTGGGTGAAGATACCTTTTCCGATAAATTTGGTGAGGTTCATCTCGAATACCTTGTCGTAGGCAGATTTTTTATTGCCTGACTCTTCGCATTTTCCTTTAAGTTCAAAATGCGGGCCCGATTCGAAATTGAAGGAAGTAGGCACCGGGCCATCTTCGCTTTCGAGAAATTGGGAATAAACCACCCAACCGTCTTCGATATCGGCTGTAAAAATAAGGTCAAATTCGCTGGGGGATATCTGCTTGGAGGAAAAAGTCCATTTCACGGGATTGAGCACCTGAGCCTGTGAGGCTGATGCGAGCAGCAATGCGAAAGCGGCAAAAAATATCCTCATGGATCTTTGGTTTTGGTTAAGCCTTAAATTCGTGTGCAAAGATAAGGCAAAAGCGTGCTGGAAGCCGGGACAATAATATTTTATTAACAGTACCGATTACTTAACATGGACAAATTTCGGGGCTTAGGCATCTATGGGTTAGTGACCAACATCACTAAGGCCAAAATGACAAGAGCCGCTCTGTGAGGAGCGGCTCTTTCAACTCTTGAAAACAGGAACCGATTTCGGTTAATAAGAATCCGTAGGACGGCGCTTAGCTGAATAATTCACCTTAAGCTGGCCCGATTTGCGCAGTTCAGTTTTAACGTCAGCCACGATACCCATGGTAACATTACCATCTACCCGAAGGGAGGAAGTAATTTGCGGACGTCTGTTCTCCGGAACTTTCACCCGGAATGATTCCAGGAAAAAGCGGATTTCCCGGGGATCGGCAAATTTATCGCCGAGCTGAATCCGTGGCTTGCTTCCATAAATAGCCTGAAATTTTTCCACCGGGCGACCGATATAAATGGTATTAACCAGAGACTTTTCTTCAAGCTTAGTCAACTCAGAGGCAAACGGAGTAACGACGGCAACCTTGAGTTCTGAATCCCTCATTTTGGTAACCACCATAAAGAAGAACAGAAGCATGAAGATGATATCAGGGAGGGAAGCCGTCGAAATCGTCGGATTTGCCTTACCTCTTTTTTTGGAAAATTTTGACATATTCCTTGGTTTTGTCTTCTCGAAGGAAGAAAAAATCTTAAGATGAATACTACTTTTCTTCGCCGAAGGCTGTAGGTTCTGCCTCAGAAAGCACCATGGGGATTTCTGCTTTTATGGCTTTGCGATAAGCGAGCGGCAGTTTATCCTCATCGTAAGGTACCCCGTACTTTTTGAGGCTGGCATCGTTCCAAAGATCATTATACGCGCCTTTGAGTTCATTATAAACCTCGAGATAAGTTTTGTAGTTAGTCCCGCGGTCATTTTTCAGGGAAATGATGGCCATAGTAGGCTTTTCGGCATAATCCTCCCTACCACGAGGGTTGGAAATGAATTCTGCTGTATTGGCACGCAATTCCTGAATACTCATAGGCTGACCTCTGACGAGGAGTTGGTTCTGGGCATTTACCAGAACGGTATATACGTTGCGAGTCTTCAGCTTGGTGATATCAGGTTCCTCTTCAGACCATGGCGGAAGCTTAACCGTGATGCCCTTATCTTCCAGAATAGTAGTGGTAACCAGGAAGAAAATCAGCAGGAGAAACGCGATATCCGCCATTGAGCTGGCGTTAATCTCGTTGCTTGAGCCTGACCGGCCCATGGATTTTGATTTGGGCATGGCAAATGATTATTTGAAAAAGTTCCGCAATTCTGATACCACGATAGCCACTGCAGCGAGCACAGCGAGTGTAGTCGCTGTGGTGATACCCCCACTGATAAGTTTGAGGCCATTAGAACTAACTCCCATATTCTCTACTGATCTAGCCAATGGGCCTGTGACCTCTCCGCTAGCGGTAGTGTAGGAAATAAAGAAAATATCGTCCTGTAGTTTGTCTATATTCTGCATGACC
>CAYTNI010000416.1:0-3050 GCA_964439115.1 uncultured Saprospiraceae bacterium | reverse complement strand
GTTCTACCACGATAGCTCGTGGCCGGAGTACCCCCTCTGTATCCACGTCCAAATCAATCAACTGAAGGGTGACGGGAAAGCCGAATACCCGTCGGATGACCTCCATGG
Organism: uncultured Saprospiraceae bacterium; assembly: GCA_964439115.1. Classification (GTDB taxonomy): domain Bacteria; phylum Bacteroidota; class Bacteroidia; order Chitinophagales; family Saprospiraceae; genus UBA2329. Next base: position 2,942 of record CAYTNI010000416.1, on the reverse strand, counting down.
TGGGATTGAAATTCTCATTGTGGTGCGCCATGTTGTAGGCAATGCGGACCAATGATTCCGGACCATCTTCAGCCCTGCCTGTCAAAAAACTCTGCGTAGGATCATTGGAAAGCGCGATAACCCTGACCTTGTGGTGGAAAGCTACGCGTTGCGGTGATTGAAACGGCAGCGGCCATTCCACCGGTATCAACCCTTCCAGTGTTTCCGGCGGAGGCACATCCAGTATGGCCTGTATGGCATGGCTCATCGCCTTGATACCGAGTGGCAGGAGGGCGGGATTATCCCATGCACCGGAAGCGGAAAGCTTTCTGAACAAATGCAGGTAATACTGTAATTTCCCGGGCAGATTGTATCGGTGTCCGGCGTATGCCATTCGGGCGAAAAGAGTAGAAAAACGGAGGCGTTCCTCGCGGGTAGCTTCCGTAAACAGGAGCTGCAGCAGTTGGAACAGTCGCTCCGCACGATCTTGATTAGACAGGTCGGGCGTTACCAACGTCTTTTCAAGTTCGCGGTAAAAAAGTTGTGCCAGGGTTTCGTGTGCCATCTGAGGTCAGGTTATAGATGAAAAATCACTTGCTTCTACATAGGATTTGAGGTATTGAAAATGCTTCCCCAATCGGCCGTCAACCGCCACAGTGGCGCGCTCGATGACAGGACTTTCAGGAAGCATAAGTTCATGCAAAATATGGTGGATGAATTGGTCGCCAAAGGCCCGGGAGGCATCGCGGGGCATTTCACTCGGCAAATTGTCAATGGCCATTACATCCACACTTCCCGGGAGAAAAGGTTCGGTTTCGAGGCCCGTATGTGGGTCATACCCATACACCGGATTGGCAATGGAGGATGGGCGCAAAGTGGAAGGTATGGAAGACTCCGGTGCGATATCACAGGTGATATCCGCTATGACGCGAATTCTGAACTCGGGATTTTCCATGGAGGCCGCCGTAAAAAAGGCCGGCGCGCGATTATCCCAAAATATGCCGTTAATCATGATATCGGAAGCTCTCGTGAATGGCTCGAATACACTGCGGTATTCACCCGGATGCGCATAAAAATCCCGCGTATGAAAGGGTTGACCATCTGTTCTTGCCACATAATCGTAGGGCGAAACCTGGGTGAAAACCGCTTCCTCAAAATCATTTTCCAGGAACTCCTTAGGGCTGACCTGAAGGATACCCATATCGTGAAGTACTTCTATGGCGCCCGTACCCACGCGCCCCGAGCCCGTCACCACAATTTTGACGGGTGGCCAGTTTATGCGGTGGTAATGATCTTTAGCCGCCTCGTAATCAAAGCAATCCTTCATTCGTGGAAGTTCAAAGGCACCTGTACGCATACCCCAGGTCCAAAGAGCATTGTGCGCCCCCACCATACCTGCAAATTTGCCAAAAGCAATGAGCCGCCGGCGATGCTCATCGGTCATTACTTCGTAATCAAGCAGACGGATGCGGCGATTCAGGATTTCCAGTAGCAATTTTCGATTGTGGGGCTGTGCCTTAATGGTATGGGAAAAAAATAGATAGGTCTTGCCGGGTATCAACTGCTCAATCGGCACCTCCTTGATGCCCATCAGTATGTCGCAGTCCTCCAGGTCGGCAGACAGCGGCACATGGAAGTCCATGTATTCGGCATTAGTATAACAGCGAATGTTGGAAGGCTCCACCCTGATGTCCAGTTTAAGGTCACGGATAAGATGCGCACATTGTTCAGGTGTAAGCGGTGCACGCGAATCCGGTGGTGTTTTGCCTTCGCGAATGATGCCAATTTTCATGAAAATCCATACTTGATCGCATCAAAGGTAGAGCCTTGCCACGGGAATAAATACAGTACATGGAACTTTTTTACATTTCCAGGGTTTTTATCTTTCGGAATGCGGCAATGGCGCAAAAGTGCGCAAAACCGCAGCGAAGGCTAGCCTCCGGGCTTCCAACGCTCCAAAAGGGGACGTAATGGAATCGACAGGAGAGTGAGCTGGTCAGTAAGCATGCCGGGGCACGATTGTTTACCCCGTCAACAAATAGCGATCAAACACAAATGGCGACAATGCGTTCGCAGTGGCTGCCTAATTCCAGGAATTAGAACGCCCTTGTACCAGTGTGCACGCTCTACGTGAGCCTCCGCCTCAGCCTGACAGGCCCGCACCTCGTACATCATCACCACTCAGGCTGGAAAAATGCATCTGCCCGGTGTATTTTTTGAGACAAGAGGGCTGGGCTTTCGGTATGGGTTTGTGACCTGACCTCCCCGGAAGCTAAGACTCCAAACAGATCGCTAAGCATGTAGAAAGCTTTCCGGTGCTTTCTCTGGACGCGAGTTCGACTCTCGCCGTCTCCACCACAAAAAAGCCTTGTAAATATGACATTTACAGGGCTTTTTGTTTTTAATCAACTTACGGTTATCACTTTTTGAACAGCCTGATAGCCTCCAACCTTCTTCGTATGGATTGGCCCCAAAAGGCGGTTGCAGTCTTGCAAAAGGGAATCAAACCAGGTTAACAGAAAAGTAATTGGTCTCCTGGTAATTGACCCGTTCCAGATTTTTATTTTCTACTTTAGGGAAAATCAGAAGCTCCAGCAATAGCGGAATTACTCTACACACGCCTCCCCTACCCCAAGGACGTATTTTTCAACCACCCCGATGGCTGCCGCGGTATCGGAGCCGTCAAAGCCGGTAATCATATCATCCCGGAGCATCCTGCGTGCCTGGTCGGTCAACTGCTTAGACACCGGAAAATAGGACCAGTGCCATTTTTCCTCCTCGTATCCGTGTGGTCTGGCGGTACCTTTAGGCGTGTATGGCTGGCAAAATCCGAAGCGGTGGGCATGGTCCAAAAGCCAGGTATAAATTTTCAAACCCTCCCCCTGTTGAAAATGAGCATCGCTGAGGGCGTTCAAATCCAGATCGGTGCCCCAATGATGCCTGGAAGTGCCGGGCATGGAGCT
>CAYTNI010000415.1:0-3056 GCA_964439115.1 uncultured Saprospiraceae bacterium | reverse complement strand
GATTTGTGGAAATGGCCCGAAACTTCCGGTTCTATTGCGAGCGCATGACAGAAGTGCAGGCCAAACCAGGCAAACCGATAAACCGCCTGCTCCTACAGTTTAAACCCGAAATTCCAGATGTGGTCCGCAAAGATACGCTCATCCTGCAGGATACAGATTCCAATACGCGGAGCGATGCCTACCGCGAATTGACCGAGGCATTCTACCTGTAAACACCACTGAACACAGCAGTAAATGCTTTTCGCTTTTGGTTAAACGGGGATTTCTTACGTTATTTGCGCCTCTTTTAATTCTGCTCCCGTATATCCATGGAAAATAAGCTGATTCGTACCGCTTTGGTATCTGTATTTCACAAAGAAGGCCTCGAACCCATTTTAAGGGAACTGCACCGCCTTCAGGTAACGATTTATTCCACAGGCGGTACCATGCAATATATTGAGTCGCTTGGGATTCCTGCCACCGCAGTAGAAGATATTACCGGCTATCCTTCCATTCTCGATGGCAGAGTCAAAACCCTGCATCCCGCCGTATTCGGAGGCATCCTCGCCCGCCGGGAGCCTGCCCACCTGGCACAACTTGAAAGTTATCACCTGCCGGAAATAGACCTGGTTATCGTGGATCTCTATCCTTTCGAAGAAACAGTTGCCGGTAGCGCCTCCGAGGAAGACATCATTGAGAAAATTGATATTGGCGGTATCTCACTGATTCGCGCTGCGGCCAAAAACTTCAGCGATGTTGCGGTTGTGCCCTCCCGGCAGGAGTATGGGCTTTTCCTCGACATGCTCCACGCCACTCAGGGCGCACTGAGCCTTGACAACCGCCGCGAACTGGCTCGCCGCGCCTTCAAAGTGTCTTCCAATTACGATATTGCCATCTTCAACTACTTCAACGAGGGCGTGGCAGATATAGCCTTCAAATACAGCATCCACCGCTCCGATATACTTCGCTACGGAGAAAACCCCCACCAAAATGGTGTTTTTTTCGGCGACTTCGAGCAGATTTTTGACAAAATTGCCGGCAAGGCTATCTCTTACAACAACCTGGTAGATATTGATGCTGCGGTGCAGATTATGAGAGAACTCCGAAATACAGAGCCGGCATTTGCTATCCTCAAACATACCAACACCTGCGGATTGGCCGTCAGACCCAGCCTGGTAGAGGCCTGGCGTACAGCACTATCCTGCGACCCCGTCTCGGCGTTCGGCGGTATTTTTGTGTGCAACCGCCCGGTAGATGCAGCCACCGCCGCTGAAATTGACCAGCTCTTCTACGAAGTACTAATCGCTCCCGGATTCGACGAGGATGCACTGGAAATACTGCAAGCAAAAAAGAACCGGATTTTACTGCGCATCAAGGACTTTTTCGTACGCCCACGCAGTTTCCGAAGCCTCCTCAATGGGGTTGTCGAGCAAGATACTGACCTGCACAGCGAAACGGAAGACGACTTCAAAGTAGTCACGCAACGAGCGCCAGGCCAAGAAGAAATCAGTGACCTACTATTTGCCGCCATTGCTGTGAAGCATCTCAAGTCAAATGCCATAGCCTTGGTAAAAAATAAACAGCTCATTGGAATGGGGTGCGGTCAGCCATCACGGGTGGACGCCCTCAAACAGGCAATTGCCAAAGCACGGGCATTTGGCTTTGACCTGAGCGGAGCCGTTATGGCCTCCGATGCATTCTTTCCCTTCCCGGATTGCGTGGAAATTGCCGACCAGGCAGGAATCACCGCAGTGGTACAACCTGGAGGCTCCATAAAAGACCAGGAAAGCGTGGCCTATTGCGACGCACACCAATTAGCAATGGTCCTTACCGGAATCCGACACTTCAAACACTAATCACATTGCGCAACCTGACTATTGACATAGGCAATACGCGCACCAAAGCCGCCGTTTTTGAATCCGGATTATTATTGGAGACAAAGGTCTTCGATGTATTGGAAACATCCTCCCTGCAAGCCTGGACGGAGCAAAACCGCATCGTGAATGTCATCATTTCTGTAGTCGGTTCTGCACCCGACACGCAGTTGATGCAATGGATGAAGGATAATTTTAGGTTGATGGTACTCGACTGGACTACGCGGCTGCCATTCCAAAACCATTACGGCACTCCAAAAACCCTCGGCAAAGACCGCATTGCGGCGGTAGCTGGAGCCTGGGCGCGTTTTCCGGGTAGAAATAGCCTGGTCATTGATGCCGGTACTTGCATTACTTATGACCTCATTACTGCTGATGGCATCTATCCCGGGGGTAATATTTCACCTGGTATCTCCATGAGATTCAGGGCACTGGAGGCCTTCACTGCCGGGCTTCCCTTAGTGACATCAGGCGAGCAGGACCAACTGACCGGATACTCTACCGAAACAGCCATACGCAATGGCGTTCAATATGGTGCGTTATGGGAAATGGAGTCTGCTATTCGCACATTTGAAATACAATGGCCGCAACTTAACGTTCTATTAACCGGAGGCGATGCGGTATTTTTTGAAAAAAAACTGAAAAAACGCATCTTTGCCGTTCCAAATTTAGTTCTTGAAGGACTGAATAAAATATTAACATACAATGTCGAAAACCCGCAATAGCGTTGTTTTTTTCCTCTGGCTGGCTGCAGGCACGCTCATGGCACAATCCACCGAGGTTCAACCCAAGGGCAATTCCCCCTACTCGCGCTTCGGCATTGGTGACCTCGCCGCCCTGCCCTTTGCAGGGCAAGCTGCCATGGGTGGTTTGAGTGCTGCCGTCAACGACCCCTTCTACCTCAATATGGTAAATCCTGCGGCGCTTGCATTTCTCAACACGACTGACCTGGAAACCGGATTCTACGCCAAATACAGCTACCTCAGCGAAGATGATGCTTCCGATAGGCTCTGGAGTGGCAATCTCAACTACTTCGCACTGGGTTTTCCATTAATTAACTCGCTGAACCGGATTTTAGACAAGAAGTCCAACGACTTCAATGCGGGAATGGGCTTTGTGCTGCAACCATTCACCAATGTGGGATACGACCTGTGGGTGGAGCAAAACCTGCCCGAAGTGGGTACCGCCCGCACGACCTTCACC
>CAYTNI010000414.1:0-3059 GCA_964439115.1 uncultured Saprospiraceae bacterium | reverse complement strand
TTTTGGGGTGTGGTAAAATCCCTCGGCGCCTGGGGCGGTGATTTCGTGATGCTTACCAGTCGGCGAGAATCCGCTGAAACCATATCCTATTTGGAAAAAAAAGGAATAACTACTGTTTTTTCATGGAATGAATTGATTTTGTAATTGCATATCTTGCGAGCATTTCCGGCATATCACGCCGCTGATTTCAATATGGATTGCTCATGAAGTATTTGTTCGCAGGAATTATCCTTTGTTTTTCTTTCAATTTATTGGCTCAGCCTCCCACGGCCACCATCCGCGAATTCCGCAAGGATTTCTCAACTTATTCATTCTCCGACCCCAATCCCTTGCCTCAGATGGGGCGACTTTATCCTTATTACCGCTTTGATGGATTCACGGATAAGGCCATCATGAAGCCCTGGAAGGTGGTAGAGATGGAAAATGCCTATATTAAGGTCTGGATACTTCCTGAAATCGGCGGAAAAATATGGTCGGCACAGGAAAAATCTACAGGCCGGTACTTCATCTACCACAACGAAGTGGTCAAGTTCAGGGATGTGGCTATGCGTGGTCCCTGGACGAGCGGGGGTATCGAGGCCAATTACGGCATCATCGGGCATACGCCAAATTGTGCCACCCCGGTGGATTACCAAATTAAAACCCATGCAGACGGCAGCGTTTCCTGCATCATCGGCACCCTCGACCTGCTCACCCGGAGTACCTGGCGGGTGGCCATTCACCTGCCGGCAGACAAAGCGTACTTTACTACACAATCCTTCTGGCACAATGGTACCGCCGCCGACCAGCCCTACTATCACTGGATGAATGCCGCACTTCCCGTTGAGGGCAACCTGGAATTCCTCTATCCCGGAAACCGCCAGCTCGGCCACGATGGCGAACATGGCGACTGGCCGGTCAACCTGAAAAATGGTAAGGCCATCCGATACTACAACCAAAATGACTTTGGCGGATACAAATCCTATCACGTTTTTGGCACTTATACCCATTTCTTCGGGGCTTATTACCACGACTACGATTTCGGCACCATCCGCTACAGTATGCGCGACGAAAAGCCGGGAAAAAAACTCTGGATTTGGGGGCTATCCCGCCAGGGAATGATCTGGGAAAACCTGCTTACCGATCGCAACGGCCAGTATTTTGAGCTGCAATCTGGACGACTCTTCAATCAAAATGCAGAAAACAGTGCATTTTCACCATTTAAACACCGCATGTTTTCTCCGTATAGTACGGATGTCTGGACGGAATACTGGTATCCCATCATCGGTACAGAAGGTGCCGTGGAGGCCAATGAATGGGGGGCTTTGCAGTTGCAATACCAGGACGGATGGCTTAAATTCAGGTTCTGCCCGGTGCAGCCCATCCGCGATGTGCTGAGTATTCGCTCTGAGGAAGGCGAATTTTATACTAAATCCTTAGTGTTGAACCCCCTTCAAGTATTTGTGGACTCTATACGCTGTGCTGAGCCCACTAGAGGATGGAAAGTTATATTGGGCGACCAAAAACTGCGTTACGATTTTGATGAGGAGGCCAAAATCATGGAACGCCCCCTCGATATGCCCGCCGACATGGATTGGAATAGTCCGCAGGGGCTTTATCTACTGGCGCGGGGTGAAATGGCTCAAAAGCTCTATCCCAAGGCTGAAGCTAACCTCCTCGCTGCTTTGGAAAAAGATCCTCATCACCTGTCAGCGCTTGTACTGGCAGCTCAACTGATGTACAGAAACATGCGCTACCAGGATGCGCTGGAATACGCTGTTCGTGCGTTGAGCATAGATACCCATGACGGGGGAGCAAATTATTACTACGGACTAATTCAGGAAGCCCTGGGAAAGCCCACTCAGGCTAAAGATGGTTTCGACCTGGCATCTCATTCAGTGGCCTACAGAAGTGCCGCTTATACCAATTTGGCCAGGATTTACCTCGTGGAGCAAAATCCTGCCAAGGCCGTACATTTTGCCGAAAAGGCACTGGATTTCAACCGATACAACACTTCTGCATTACAGTATATGGCCATCGCTTTCCGACGAATGGGCAATATGACACAGTCCGAAAAAGTTTGGGAAACGCTGGCCGCACTGGATGAAATCAGTCATTTCGTGCATTTTGAAAAATGGCTTTCCAGGCGGGATGCCCAAAGTCGGGAGCAGTTTGTAGGCCTGATGCGCAATGAAATGCCGCACGAAACCTTTCTCGAGCTGGCACTTTTCTATCTTCACTCCGGCGGTAAGGAAGAAGCACTGCACATCTTAGAAATGTCGCCTCCGGCAGTAGAGGTGAGCATCTGGCTGAATTATCTGAAAGATAAGCCTATGAACTGGGATGATTGTAATTTGTCCTTTGTCTTTCCTTTCAGAGCGGAGACCGGAGCGGTACTCGAACAGTGGTTGTCGTCACAGCAACACTGGAAACTTCGTTATTTACTGGCGCTGGTGCATGCAGACTGCAACCGCACAGCGGAAAGCAGGCAACTGCTGGCCTCTTGTATGAATACACCTGAATTTGCGCCGTTTTATGTATTGCGTTCACAATTGAATCCCGATGTGGATAATCCTCAAATACTGGCAGACCTGGAACGCGCGGTTGCCCTGGATAGCGATTGGCGCTATGTCAAGATTTTGGCGGATTATTTTATGGACAATGCACAACCTCGGCGGGCTTTGTCGGTATTGGAACCATATTATCTTCAAAACAACCAACAGTACATTATCGGCTTGTGGTATGCCAAGGCATTGTTGCAGGATAAGCGGTATGCCGCTTCTGACAAGATACTTTCGGGGTTGAATCTCATTCCCTTTGAAGGCGCTACAGAGAGCCGTGACATTTATCGGGAGGCCAAACTGATGCAGGCGCTGGAGTTTATGTCTCAGAAAAAGTATCACAAAGCTTTGCCATTGGTGGCTGCCGCCCGCGCTTTCCCTGAGCACTTGGGGGTGGGCAGCCCTTACCCCAATGAGATTGACTACCGCATCGAGGATGTCATGGAGTACCTTTGTCATTTCAAAACCGGAAAAACAACGGAGGCTCGACAGTACCTGGAGCGTATGGGAGCCTTTTCC
>CAYTNI010000413.1:0-3059 GCA_964439115.1 uncultured Saprospiraceae bacterium | reverse complement strand
GGCAATGGCCATGAACCTCCATGACAAGCTCGTAGTCCAGCTCGGCGAGTTTGGCATCCGGGTTGCGCTTGCTGGGTTGTTCCAGCGCCCGGGAAACGTTTCTTTCGCTATCCTTGATGAGATAATGAGTCAAATGACCCTGAAGGGGTTCCGGCCGCTGTGCAGTCACGGCCCAATAAGTTTTTTGGATATTGCGGTCGTGAAAAAGCTTGTTCATGCGTTCCAGCGCTTTGCTGGTGCGAGCGAAAACCACAACGCCACTCACCGGTCTGTCCAGTCGGTGGATTACACCCAGGAAAACATCCCCGGGTTTGTCGTACTGCAGTTTGATATAGCGCTTGACCAGTTCGCTAAGAGGGGTATCGCCTGTTTCATCGCCTTGAACCAGCACGCCAGCCGGCTTGTTCACTGCAATGAGGTGGTTGTCTTCGTAGAGTACTTGAAAATTCATTCTGCAAATTTATGAAATTATCCATAGGCTATTCGCCTTGCCCGAATGATACGTTCATATTCGACGCTATCGCACATCAGAAAATAGATACAGAAGGCCTAGAATTTGAAATTGTCCTTGCTGATGTCGAAGCCTTGAACAAAATGGCCTTTGCCGGAGAGCTCGACGTTACTAAGCTGAGTTTTCATGCCTTTGCATGGCTGTTAGATCGTTATGTTCTACTGGATGCCGGCAGTGCTTTGGGCAACAACTGCGGCCCACTGCTGATTGCCCGCGAGCCCATACAGTGGGAGGATGTTCGCTTTGCCCGGATTGCAATCCCAGGGAAATATACAACTGCCAATTTCCTGCTGAGCCTGGCACAACCGGAGGCCACCCAAAAAGAGGAGATGATTTTCTCCGCCATCGAAGATGCCGTGCTGAAGGGGCGGGTGGATGCCGGTCTGATTATCCACGAAAACAGGTTTACCTATGCTCAAAAAGGACTGGTGAAAATTGAAGACCTCGGGTCTTACTGGGAAACACAAACCGGCATGCCTATCCCTCTGGGAGGCATCGTCATTCGAAGGAATCTGCCCGCCGACGTGCAACAACGATTCAATCGCGTAATGGCGCGGAGTGTGTCTTTTGCATTAGAAAACCCGAGGCAAACGCTTTCTTATGTACAAACGCATGCTCAGGAAATGGAAGAGGCCGTTATGTTTCAACATATCGGCCTCTACGTGAACGAATTTACCAGAAATCTTGGCGCCAAAGGGCGTGCTGCGGTTCAATTGCTGTTCGATACAGCCCGTGAACGCGGCATTCTTGCTCCTGAATCCAATCAACAAATCTTTCTGAACGAATAAATCTATCGGTTCCTTAGCCCTGGTCGCTGACCGCCGGGTTGTCCGCTGCGTTGACCGGCACGCATCTCCTTGAGCTTTACCACCAAATAATCCCGGAACTCCCGTTCCACCCGCGAAAGCATGGCTACTTTTCGCACAGGAAGCACTTTTTTGAAACGCTGGTGGTAATCCTTCTTAAGTTGAAGCATTTCTTCCTCCATTTCCAACTGGCTGTTCAGCAACTGCTCGGCTTCTACGTCTGTCATGGAAAGGAGATCTTTTGTCGGTTTGTATTTTTCCCGCAATTTTTTTTGCTCTGCTTCAAATTGGTTGAAAACAGGCCAAAAACCTTGTGCCTCTTCCGGTGTCAGTTGAAGCTGATTGGTAATGAAGGCCGTGCGCAATGCCTTTACCCTTTCCCCGCCCCTTTCTGGCGAAGGCCCTGGTTGGGCGTACATGCCCACAAGTGCGAAACAGATCATCACACATCCTAAAATCCACTTTTTCATGGTGTCGAAGTTTTAAAGTAAGTATTAGTAAAGTGTTTCCAAATCCTCAGTATTTAAGGTTTCCATCATCGCATCCAGGAGCGCTTCCCCGGCCGGTTCATCTTTTATCGGTAGTATATCTATCTTGGCATATTCTTCCGGTAGCGCGGAGAGGAGTTCCTCGGGTTCAAAAAGCTCTGCATGCTCGACGATATAATCCAGCGTTTCTTCTGCGGTCAATTGGCTGAACTGCGCAGATTTTTTTTCCTGAAAGAGCGGCGGCAAAACCAAAACCCCCAAAGCAATCATACCTATCGCGACAGCAGGTCGCCAAATCCATACCCATAGGGAGTTTCGCCACCACGAGGCCCTGCCGGAAATTTCTGAGGGAGAATTGCCTGCTTCCGCGCGGAGCTGTTCCTCTTGCCGAATTTTCCACAGCACATCGGCTTGCATTTCCCTGAAATACTGCTCCGATACTTCGAGGCTCCGGGCTTCCGATTTAATTTGGGCTAAAAGAGGGGAAATGCCCTCCAGCTCTTCCAGGATGGCTCTTTTACTACTCATAATTAGGTTGCTTTTCTTTTAATAAAAGCTCTATTTTTTTTACAGCATGATGGTATGAGGCTTTCAAGGCGCCCTCTGATGTGTCCAGCATGCGCGACATTTCTTCATAGGGCAATTCATCGTAGTACCTCAGAGTAAATACTAGTTTTTGCTTTGGCGGAAGGGTTTTCAGAACCTCCTCCAGCAGCGCAGAGGCGGCATCTCCATCCACGGATGTATCTGCTCTCAAGGTACTGCCCAGGTAATTCATGCGCTCTTCGAGCGAATCAGTAGCTCTGCGCTGTTTATTTTGCAGGAAACTGAGCGCTTCATTGGCGGCAATTCGAAACAACCAGGTGGAAAGACGCGCCTTTCCTTCAAATCGGCCGATGTGTCGGTATGCCTTGATAAAGCAGTTCTGCAAAAGGTCATTGGCATCCTCGTGGTTATTCACCATGCGCCGCAAATGCCTATACAGTAGTGATTGATATTTTTGCATCAACAATTTCAAGCCTTCTTCCATGGTTTTCGGCTCCCGCATCAACCTGGTAATCTGTTCGTCGCTTTGGTCGCTCTTGAAATCGTTTGACACACCACGGTATTTGTGTATGTGACGCGGAATTTGCTCCAAAGTTTAATCGGAGGCAAAAAAACAACGCCGGGGTGCTAACATCACCCCGGCGCTGCCACAGGAAAAAAGATTCGGAGCGCGCTTGCGCGCATAAAAATGTGTTGAGTTACGGAATC
>CAYTNI010000412.1:0-3066 GCA_964439115.1 uncultured Saprospiraceae bacterium | reverse complement strand
ACATTCATCACTACCCAACCATGATTTTTTTTGGATATTTGCTAAACCACCAAATTTTTAAACCATGAAAAACAAAATCGGGATTCTCGGCTCCGGAATAGTTGCCCGTACTTTGGGGCAAGGATTTTTACGCCACGGATACGAGGTTGTGATGGGTACCCGAAACCCTTCCAATTTAGATGAATGGCATAACTCCACGGGGGCAAAAGCTACCATAGGTACTTTTTCTGATGCTGCTCGGAATGCCGACATTATCGTGCTGGCTGTGGCCGGACATGCAGCAGAAGCCGCTCTCGAAATGGCGGGAGTACAGGTGCTGGATGGCAAAACCATCATTGATGCTACCAACCCCATTGCGGATGGTCCGCCCGACCATGGCCTTCTACCATTTTTTACATCGCTGGAGGAATCCCTGATGGAGCGCTTGCAGCGCAAGTTCCCTGCCGCCAATTTTGTCAAGGCGTTTAGCTGTGTAGGCCCTGCCTTGATGGTTAACCCACATTTTAAAGGCGGGCCGCCCAGTATGTTCGTATGTGGGAATGACGACAATGCCAAGGATGACGTACACTATATTCTCGACCAGTTTGGCTGGCAAATGGAGGATATGGGTACCGTGGAAGCAGCACGTGCCATTGAGCCCTTGTGCATTTTATGGTGTATCCCCGGGTTGCGGCGCAACGAGTGGAACCATGCGTTCAAACTTCTAAAGGATTAATGCCCATGGTAGTTCCAGCGTCCAAATTACCGCATGTAGGTACTACTATTTTCTCGGTGATGTCGGCACTTGCCCAGGCACATGGAGCTATCAATCTGGCGCAAGGCTTTCCGGAATATTCCTCTGACCCAGAGTTAATGAATTTGGTTACTACTGCTATGCGGGCCGGCCATAATCAATATGCGCCAATGCCCGGATTGCCATTGCTTAGGGAACGCATCGCAGAAAAAATTGCCCGGAATTACTCCTGTGTATTAGATTCCGACCAGGAGATAACTATTACTGCCGGGGCAACACAATCACTATTTACCGCCGTTGGGGCATTCGTTCGTCCCGGAGATGAAGTGATTTTACTGGAGCCCGCCTACGACGCATACCGCCCCGCTGTGGAGGTGTTTGGAGGAGTACCCGTGCCCGTGCGCTTGTTTCCGCCATTATTTAAAGTGGACTGGGATGCAGTGGCGGCTGCCATTTCGCCCCGTACCCGCATGATTGTAGTAAATACGCCACACAATCCGACCGGGTCTGTGTTTTCACCCGGAGACCTTGATGCCTTACACAGGCTTACTGCCAATACGGATATACTCATTCTAAGCGACGAGGTGTATGAGCATCTGGTGTTTGAAGAAAGTATCGGCCACCAAACCGTGCTGAGCCACCAGGGACTTCGGGAACGCAGCATGGCAGTTTATTCCTTTGGAAAGACTTTTCACAACACGGGATGGAAAATAGGTTACTGCATCGCTTCGCCTGATTTGAGCAGAGAATTTCGAAAAGTACATCAGTATAATGTGTTTGCAGTAAATACCCCCATGCAACATGCCTTTGCTGCTTATTTGGAAAACCCGCAAACGTATCAGAACCTTCCCTCATTTTACCTGCAGAAGCGCGATTTTTTCCTTGAAGCCATGCAGGGCTCCCGTCTGAAAGCCCTTCCTTGTGCGGGTACCTACTTTGCATTGTTTGATTACAGCGCTGTCTCCGATGAACCGGATATAGTATTCGCGCAACGACTAACCATTGAACATGGCGTTGCCGCTATTCCGGTTTCTGTTTTTTATTCAAATGGGGAGGATGCGCGGTTGATTCGGCTTTGTTTTGCCAAAAGTGAGGCTACTTTAGCCCAGGCCGGTGAGTTGCTGCGAGCTATTTAAACCCCAAAGAAATACCTTGATGGTTCCGCGACCTCAACAAAAACGACCGTACCGAGCATGGAATGCGCACATCGTAAATATTACTTTACAACAGCCGTGCCGGGTATTATCTTTGCAGTAGTGTAGTTTTCTCATAGTATGTTTATTAATCGCCTCCTGCGCCATAATGCCTCCCCTGGCGCAGGAGTTTTTTGTCTGAAAAAATCCCGCTTTCTTCTCTTTTTTGGGGCGTTCGCTTCTTCAAGTACTATCTTTGTAAATAAAAGTATTTATGAGACGCCGACTCCGCCTTACCGGTTTTGCCCGCTTCTTCATCGTCATGATGTTTGTCATCCCATTGGCCTATCTCGGTGCTTCCTATTACCGAGGTGAAGACGGCATCCAAAACATCAAAAAGCTGCTGGGAATAGGAAAAGAGCCCCCACAACAGGACGTTACTGTATCCGAAACACCAGATACGCCGGGACAGATACCGTCGTCAGTAACGCCAGCTACCGCTTCCACAAGCACTCTGAATGCCCGCGTAGAGAAACTAGAGCAGGAAAATCGCGAATTAAGTTCCCGGATAGATAGGTTGGAACTCGATATCAAAGCATTGAAGGCTCAAATGCCGACATCAAAAAAATCCGGTAACAAATAGGTTCAGGCGGAAGCAAGTTCCTGGATTCGGCGGCGTAGTGCTTCCTTGACAATGGCAAAATCGCCTTCTGCAAGAAGTCTGGTAGTAAGGGTATTCATGTTGCGCAGGTAGCCCAACAATTCCCCGCAGTTGGAGTGAATTTCCTTGATTTTTTCATACTCGTCAAAAAGAGCCCGCCCCAGTTGGGAAGGGCTGTTCCTAACAAGTTCATCCCATTTTTTCAGTTCTTCGTCCCAAAAAATAAGGTAGTTGCCAAGATCAATAGGGTCGTTGATTTTTATTTCCTCCACCCGAATCGGGAAGATTCTTTTGGCAAATTCATCTCTTTCCTGACGACTGTTGCGGAATATTTCATTGAGTTCGTGCATACAGTATGGCGAGCGAAGGTATTTGTCGCTCAGCGCCACCACAATCAGTCCACCGCGCCCCAGCTCACGCATAAAATCAGAGATGAACCCCCTGTATTGCAAATCCATTTTATCTCTTTTCAGCTCAAAACCGTCTGCTTTGAGTGAATCGTACAGGCGGTTGACCAAGGATTCCCTGTGGCCTTCAGG
>CAYTNI010000411.1:0-3067 GCA_964439115.1 uncultured Saprospiraceae bacterium | reverse complement strand
CTTTGGGACTGCATGGGTTCCATAAAGGCCTTCCAGGCTTGGCGCCTGGCGTCCTGAGCTATTTTTTTGGCTTTTTCTCTGATTTGGGCGCATTCATCCTCGGTAGCCAACCCAGTTTCTAGTATCCATTGTTCCATTTTCAGGATGCAATCGTAGTCGCGTTCCCATTGAAGTCTTTCACTGTTTTTGTAACGCTCGTGCGACCCTGAGGTGGAGTGCCCTTGTGGCTGCGTCAGCTCAACGACGTGAAAGAGGGCGGGAATATGAGACTCACGCATGCGCTCAATGGCTTTCTTGAAAAGGACAACCATTCGGGCATAATCCCAGCCTTCCACGGTATAAATATCAAGCCCTTGTTTTTTTTCATCGCAGTAGCGGAAACCTTCCAGCACTTCTGAAATACTCCCCTTCGTAGTTTGGTAGTCTATGGGCACGGAGATTCCATATCCGTCATCCCAGACGAAAATGGCAAGAGGAACCTGAAGGACGCCAGCCGCATTGACAGTTTCCCAAAATACGCCCTCAGATGTGCTGGCATCGCCGATGGTACAAAAGCAAACTTCGTTACCTGAATTTGAAAAAGGCGTATCGGAATGAAGCTTTTCCGATTCACGATATTTTTTGGAGGCGAAAGCAAGCCCGAGTGCTCTGGCCATTTGTCCGCCAGTAGAGGAAATCCCGGAAGAGACGTTAAAACTTTCCTTGTGGTTGGTCCATTCTCCGGTAGCCGGGTCAATCAGTGGCGTGGCAAAGTGATTATTCATTTGCCGGCCACCTGAAAAAGGGTCGTTTTCAGCATCGGCATAAATCTGAGCGTAAAAATCTTCTAATCTTGAAAGGCCGAGTGCGAACATGAGAGTCTGATCCCTATAATAACCCGAGCGAAAATCGCCATGTTGAAAAGCTTTTGCCATGGCTATCTGAGGAACTTCTTTGCCATCGCCGAGAATGCCGAATTTGGCTTTTCCGCTGAGTACCTCTTTCCTTCCGATTAAACTGGCTTCACGCGAAACGCAACACAATTCGAAATCCTGTAATACTTCCTCTCTTTGAAAAATTACACCTTCTACTTCGACGGTTTGGATTGGTGAATCGAGCATGGAATTTTTAGTCATTTTTTTGGCTTTATTCGGTTGTTCGTGTGGCAAAAAGTGGAAATTGCCACCTGTTTTTAAAATAAAATTCCAAAAGCTTTGCGCACTCGGGCAAAGATAATCAATTTTTTCTTTATCCTTACGACCCCAATTTGAAAATGATAACGGGTGTTTAACCAATCATTAACCTCACTGAGCAAAGGAAAAGCAACCATTTAACAATTTTTCCGCTACTTTTGCATTCTATTCTCAATCTAAAATTGAATTCTTATGAAAAAATTACTTTCTGTTGCTGCTTTCTTTTTCGCCATCGCATCTGTAGCAGTCGCTCAGGAAAAAGTAGCTGCTGCCAAAGCTGAGGCTGGCCCAGCCGTTAAGTTTGAAAAGTACACTGTGGATTACGGCACAATTGAATACAACTCCGACCCGTTTCGTACCTTCCGCTTCACCAATGTAGGTACAGAACCTCTTATCATTATGAGCGCCCGCAGTTCTTGTGGTTGCACTGTGCCGGAATGGCCGAAAGAACCTATTGCTCCAGGCGCTTCTGCCGAGCTCAAGGTTCGCTACGCTACCGATCGCCCAGGTGCTATCAACAAAACCATCACCGTTACGACCAATGCCAATCCGGCCGACGTGATTCTCAACATCACTGGAACCGTCAAGCCGAAGCCTGCTGAAGCACCCGCTGTGCCATCCGGCCAGGGAAATATGTTCAAAAACAACTAATTGTCTTTCAACGGCAATGAAAAGCCATCCCGGTGCGTTTCCGGGATGGCTTTTTCGTTATCCTGATTCACCCTATGATTTACTCCTGTTTGAAACGACTGCTCTTCATCATTCCGGCGGTACTCGTTTGTAGCGGAACACAGGCGCAATCCCAAGGGCAAGGCAAAACCATCCTCATTGATTTTGCAAGGCAATTTCAATTCTTACAGGAAAAGGGCGGGGTGGTTCAAAAACTCACCGGTGACGTTCAGATCCATCAGGACAGCGTCTTTCTCTATGCCGACTCGGCAACCATTCTGAACGATTCCCTCGTTTTAGCATCCGGGCGGATCATTATCCAACAGGCAGATACCGCAGTAGTGTTCGCAGACTCGTTGGTGTATAACGCCATTACACGCGAGGCTGACTTGTTTGGTAATGTTGTTTTGGTCAATGGGGAGCAACATTTATTTACTGATAAACTTCAATACGACCTCAATACCAAGGTAGCCACCTATCTCGACGGCGCTTTGCTCACGCAAGGGGAAACCCGACTTCGAAGCCAGCGGGGATATTATTTTGTGAGTCAAAAGGAGGTTTTCTTTCGGGAGAAAGTAGAGGTTACTGATCCGGAATTTTCCCTGAAAGCCGACACATTGAGCTTCAATCTTGAAAATAAGACGGCCTATTTCCTTGGGCCCACGCTGATCTCCACGGGGGAATCACAGATTTATACCCAAAGAGGCTATTACAAGACCGACACACGATTTGCAGAGTTTTATCAAAATTCGCAGTTCTCAAAAGGGAATCAGAAAGCATCGGCGGATACCATCCGCTACGATGGACAATTCAATGTGTTTACCCTTCAGGGTAATGCATGGTCGGAAGAAGGTTCCCGCAAAGCAACTGGCGATTTGATTCAATATGATCAGGAATCTGACAATTTCTTTCTCAAAGGGAATGCTTTTTTCCAGGATAGTTTGCAGGAAATTCAGGCAGAGGAGATTGCTTATGACGGCACCAAGAAAACTTACACCACAAGGGGGCGAAGCAAAATCAGTGAATCGCCTATGATTCTGGAGGCAGATGCCGTGGATTTTGACGAAGCGGTGGGTATGGGCATCGCTACAGGTAATGTGATTTGGCGTGACACCTCCGCCCAATTAGCTATCGTCTGCGATACAGTCGCCATACAACGCGAAACAGTCTATATAAAGGCTTACAGTGGAAAAAAGGGACGAACATGGCTGGAGACAATTATGGAA
>CAYTNI010000410.1:0-3067 GCA_964439115.1 uncultured Saprospiraceae bacterium | reverse complement strand
GATGAGCTCCTCGGGAACGCCGAGTTCGTCCAAAGTCTTGATGACCGACTGGTTCATCATAGGCGGCCCACAGAAGTAATACTCAACCTCTTCCGGTTCAGGGTGATTTTTGAGATATTGTTCGTGGAGCACCGGCATGATGAATCCGACAAATCCATCCCCTTCTGTATCGTTGATGTCCTTTTTAGCCTTCCAGTTATCTTCGGGCAGCGGATTATCCAGTGCGATGAAGAATTTGAAGTTCGGAAATTCGCGCTCAATGGCACGGAAATCTTCCACATAGAAAAGCTCGCGTCGGGTACGGCCACCATACCAAAAGGACACCTTGCGGTCAGTAGTCTTTAGGGTATGGAAAAGGTGGAAAAGGTGAGAACGGAGAGGCGCCATACCTGCTCCCCCGCCGATATACACCATTTCGCGCTTGGTGGGCTTGATGAAGAACTCCCCATAAGGGCCTGAAATGGTTACTTTATCGCCCGGTTTGCGGGTAAACACGTATGAAGAGCAAACACCGGGATTGACATTCATCCATCCATTAGAAGCCCGGTCCCATGGTGGAGTAGCGATACGGATGTTCAGCATCACGATATTGCCCTCAGCAGGGTGATTGGCCATGGAGTAAGCGCGAAACTGCGGCTCATCATTTTTCATCTTAAGGCCCCACAACTTGTATTTATCCCATTCGGGCTGAAACTCATCAGAGGCTTTACCCATGCGAGGGTGAGAAGTAATATCGATCCCCTTGTACTCGCATTCAATGGTGGGCACATCAATTTGAATATAGCCGCCGGATTCGAAGTGCAGATTTTCCCCTTCCGGCAATTTGACTACAAACTCCTTGATAAAGGTTGCCACGTTGTAATTAGATACAACTTCGCACTCCCATTTCTTGATACCGAAGATTTCCTCCGGTACACGAATACGCATATCCTGGCGAACTTTAACCTGACAGGCAAGGCGCATGTGTTCCGACACATCCTTACGGGTGAGGTGGTTCATTTCAGTAGGCAATACATCCCCACCACCTTCATCCACATGACACCGACACATGGCACAAGTGCCACCACCGCCACAGGCAGAAGGCAAAAAGACGTTTTTGTCGGAGAGCACGGAAAGCAGGGAAGTACCAGGCTTGACGTACATCGGGTTACTTTCATCACCGTTGATGACGATTTTCACGTCTCCCTGAGGCACGAGCCGTCGGCGGGCTGAAATCAACATGAAGGACAAACCCAGAATAACTGCACCAAACACGAGGATGGCCCAGAGAATATTGATAGGATTGAAAAGCAGTATCATAGTCGAGATACAATTTGTGGTGATTTATTTGCCGGGCATGGAAGCCGCAGCCAATTCAGCCGGATTGATACCCATAAGGCTCATAAAGGCAATCCCCATTAAACCGGTGAGCAGAAATGCCATGCCAAGACCTCTCAGGGCAGGTGGCACATGTGAGTATTTAATTTTTTCGCGAATTGCCGCGAGAGCCACCACTGCAAGCAACCAACCAAAGCCTCCACCGAGGCCAAAGACAGTTGACTCAGCAAGGTTGTACTCGCGGGCTACCATAAACAGAGCGCCACCAAGGATTGCACAATTAACCGTAATTAAAGGAAGGAAAATACCTAAGGCGTTGTACAGGGAAGGTGCGAATTTTTCCACTATCATCTCCACCAATTGCACCATAGCTGCAATGGTAGAAATAAAAAGAATGAAGCGGAGAAAAGTAAGATCCGCGCCAAATATTCCGCGTTCCGTAAGCAGATATTCGTTGAGGAGCCAGTTGATGGGAATGGTAATACCCAAAACGAAAATAACTGCAAGCCCTAAGCCTAGTGCTGTTTTAACCGTCTTTGATACCGCGAGGAAAGAACACATCCCCAAAAAGTAGGAGAGTACCATATTCTCAATGAAAGCGGATTTGATAAAAATATTGAAAAGTTCCATGATGGATAATTTTTAGGAAACGTCCACTAATGATTTGTTCAAGGAGCGCTGGACCCATATCATAATACCAATGATAAAAAGCGCCGCAGCGGGCAGTACCATCAATCCATTGTTGGTGTAGCCATAAAGCAAGCTATCCGGGTTGGCGGTATTAATCCAGTACTGGGTGGTTGCACTATTAGGCCCAATGATGTTCATAGCGATAGGTGAACCGACAAATAAAGTGCCTTTGCCAAACAGTTCGCGAAAGAATGCCACGATAATCAATACCGCACCATATCCCAATCCGTTTCCAATACCATCCAGGAAAGACTTCCATGGTTTATTGGCCATGGCGAAAGCCTCCAGGCGACCCATTACAATACAATTGGTGATAATAAGTCCGATAAATACCGATAACTGCTTCCAGACAGGATAGCTGAAAGCCTTCAGCGTAAGTTCCACGATGGTCACCAGGGTAGCCACAATCACCAATTGGACGATCATGCGCACCTGCTTGGGGATATACTCGCGCAGGAGGGATACAGAAACATTGGCGGCAGCAGTTACTGCTACAACGGCAATTGACATCACTATAGAAGGTAACAATTGAGTAGTTACAGCCAATGCTGAACAAATGCCCAAAACCTGTACGGTGATGGGGTTATTACCCTCCAATGGATCCGTGAGCAACTTCCGCTCCTTTTTTCCAAACCAAGGCTCTTTTTCCTGAACAGTAATGGTTTGAGTTGCTGTCTCAGCCATGACGCGTTATTTTCGAGTGAATAAATTATTATTTACATGCCGGCTTTATCGCCAGACTGAATTTTACGGATGTATGGTTCATAATACCTGAGCCCGCGCCTAAGCATTTCCGTCACGCCATTCCCGGTAATGGTGGCGCCAGATATGGCATCTACGTCGTGGTCGGCATCTACGATTCCCCCTTTGCGGACGTTCACAGCGACAAGTTCGCCAGAGGTATTGTAGAGTTTTTTGCTGACAAACTGAGCCGGGAACGATGGATTATCCTTGATTTCAGCTCCCAGGCCCGGGGTTTCCGCCTTGTGATCAAAAGATACCCCGGCGATGGTATTCATATCTCCCTCTACGGCAATGCTTCCCCATATTTCATCCCAAA
>CAYTNI010000409.1:0-3092 GCA_964439115.1 uncultured Saprospiraceae bacterium | reverse complement strand
CCGCTCCAGCTCCATAGAAATGGGAAAAAAATTCAAGGATAGGCCGCTCTACCTGTTTGGGGATACTGAATTACACATGACCAATGCCTTTTACCTTACCAATTCAAGACAACAGGTAATCACCAGAGAGCATGAAGCTGTGGCCGATAGCACTGCATGCTATATATACCATCCTGAACAGTATCCGGATGGGCCATTTCAAAAAATAGGGGAATTCAAATACCGCCATGGTAAGGGTATGCTATTTATAGGAGTCATCCCATACGATAGACCTAAAAAGTAAAACCAATGTTGACGTATGCGGCGGCAGTTTTTACCTTCTCACTAAACATCACGCTGAACTCAATGGGGCCCAAAAGAGAATTATAAGCAAGACTGAGTGCATGCCCGGATAACCAGTTTACATTGAGGTTTCCTGAATCAAGTTGAAAAAAGTCGCGCACCAGGCCGCTTGAACGCATCATCAGGTAGAGATTACCGGAAAGCGTCTGGCGGAAAGCCACCTGAAGCGCTGCTACGCTATTAGAGTAGGTGCTGTAGTCGTTTAATCCGGGGAAAATAATCTGGTTTCGGTACAAAGGTTGCATACCCCCGATATGGAACGCGTTGAATATGTTTTCCTGCCTGGAAAAGGAAATACCGCCCTGGCAGGTAGCTGAAAACGTGAGACGGCCATTCAGTTTTTGATACCACTCGGCCTGAAACGCCCCTTGAAGGAAAGGCTCTTCTTGTCGCAAAACATCGGTTTCAACAGGATATGGAGCCCCATTTAAAAAGTAATTGAATTCCTGGTTTCTTGGGAAAACCTTGGCCAACTCTGCTGAAAAGCGGATTCCTTTTTCCGGATAGTAATTCTGGTCGAGCGTGTTGATTCTCAAAAAGGTAAAGGGCATCCACATTTTACCTCTGGCATCTGCCTCCAGGGCACTGCTGAGTAGTGGATTTATGCCAATTTGTTCAAAGCGGCCTCCTACGCCTGCAGTAAATTTTCGGCTACTGCCCACCTGAAACCTGGCGTCAATAAGAAAGTTACTCAATCGGTATTGGCCATTTTCCTGGAAGTGATAATAGCGGGGTGCAAGAAATTTTTCAGCCTGCAGCTCGGTAAGCAGTGCAATTTTTCGTGTACTTCCCGGATACTGCAGGTGCGAAATTCTCAGGCGGGAGCTCTCGCCCAGATTCACTTTGATAAAGGACCGCGAGTTGGGCAGCAAATCTCGGGTACTGGCATTTGCAATTAAACCCAGACCGGAAAAAGTATGAAAGTTTACCCCCAGTTTGAATTCAGTAGATGGATTTTCCTTCACCTCAAATACAATCCTGGCGCTGTCCGCACTTTCCGGAACCAACCGATAATGAATTTTTGACCAGGCCAGGCTTCCATAACTCCTTCTAATAAGCTCGGAGAGTTGTACCGGCGTGTACCATCGCCTGTCCTCGAATAAAAGTCCATTCAGAAAGGCCTTTTGATTGGCTTTGTCAAGCCCTTCGGCAGCAGAGTGGGTGATAAAAACAGAATCCTGGTGTAAGGGCGGGCGTTCCGATTGAATTTCAGGTAATCCACCATACAGCGAATCCGCCAGTGATTTGAATACAGGATACCATCTTTGTCCAGCG
The DNA here is from genome assembly GCA_964439115.1 of uncultured Saprospiraceae bacterium. Lineage (GTDB taxonomy): Bacteria > Bacteroidota > Bacteroidia > Chitinophagales > Saprospiraceae > UBA2329. Next base: position 1,475 of record CAYTNI010000409.1, on the reverse strand, counting down.
ATAATTCCCGAATCCAAAATGGCAGAAGCCTTTTCAAAACTTCCTGTGTGATAGTTGTCCAATTGATGATGAATGTACAAGTCTGCCAGCGAAATCTGATTTTTGCGATCCTCCGACTCGTGTATGGCGGCAAGTTGAGCAAGAATCCGCAATGGGTTATTCAGTTTCTCCTTTTCACGGAGACTAATAGATACATTGCTGGCAATCAGATAATCTGAACCCATAGCAAGGGCTTCCGATACCGGTAGATTGCGCGCTGCTCCTCCATCAACCAGAATGCGGCCATCTTTTTCAACCGCAGTAAAAACCCCTGGAATAGCGATACTTGCTCTAATCGCTGCAATCAACTCACCGTCTTCAAGAATAACAGGATCGCCACTTTCTACATCCGTGGCTACTGCCCTAAACGGGCGGTAGAACTGGTCAAAATCCTTGTACCGGTAAGCTGGGAAAAAAGCCTCAGACAACTTCAGCCACAATTCCTGTGATTCCAGGGCGCCGGTGGGAATGTCAAAACGACCGTTCTCTAAAGGAATTTCAAGGGCATAGCGCCCATACTCATCCTTTTCTTCCATGGCAACTGCTCTCAAATCAATCTGATTGGAGAGCAAAGCCTTCCAGTCACTTTGCCGGGCTATTTGCTCGATGTCTTTTCCGGAATATCCTATGGCGTAAAGCGCTCCGATTACACTTCCCATACTCGTCCCACTGACATAATCCACCCGCAGACCTGCAGAATCCAAGGCTTGTAAAATACCTATATGTGCCAATCCTTTAGCTCCACCTCCGCTCAGGGTCAAGCCAATCTGAGGCCTGATGGAATCCTGGGGAAGCGCTACATTACTTACAGCAAAAAGAAAAAAAAGCAACAGATATATCTTGGAGTTCATAGCTATATTATTGAAGGAAACCTTCTTTATACAAAAACCTGTTTTCTGGGAGGTATAGTTCCTTTTGGGGGCTTTTTAACGCGGGAGTTCCAAAATTAGAGCAATTGGCACCTCCAAATCCCTTTTAAAAAAGACCGAGCTGAAATCTGGTGCGCAGCAGGGATTGCAGATCCCGAATGGGTTGAAAACTATTGCGCAATAGCATGCGTTGCATTCTGCTCAGGGTTGCCGGACGGAAAAAGCGACCCGAATCTCCATGTTTAAGGCCTTGCAGGGCGCGAAATCTCATCAGTAATTGGTAGGCTTCAGCTGCTTGTTCGTACAATTCACGGTTTTGGGGTTCCTGGCGGGCTAATGCCTCAAACCGTTTAAAAGTACTGTTTATCCCTGCCATCCGGTGCTGTAAGGCCAAAACACGAGCGGCATCGGCTAAGGGCATCATAGCTCGTCCTTTAATATCGAATTCTTCTTTGTGGGTTCCGCTGCGCTCCACCAGAATTCCCCTAAAAAAAGTAATTGGCGGGGGAATCTCCAGGGCATTTCCGGCCAGCAACGCATTGCAGAACCCGCCTTCAATCAATCCCT
>CAYTNI010000408.1:0-3099 GCA_964439115.1 uncultured Saprospiraceae bacterium | reverse complement strand
AGTTCATGCTGTAGATGGTGCGGTCTTGGTCTAAAATGGGGTTGTGGCCATTGTTGTTGGGTTCCATGGCCAGGCGGTCGGAGCTGCCGGGAACGGCGGTATTGGGGAACCAGTTTAGGGCGTCATTCCAGTCGGTGGGGCTGGAACCCAGACCACCAATCCAAAAAATATGACCGCTGACGGGCAAGGTGGCTGTATGGGTTCCTACGTCATCGCCATCGCTGTTACCGCCTCGAAATGCAGAAGAAGATAAAACATCAAAGGCATTTGTATTGACAGAATTCATATCGGGATTCGCAATTTGAAGTACATAACCGCTCCCCTCATTGTTGAGGCTGAGTCCGGAAAAAGCGACCCGACCGGCAGAGGCTTGCACCGAAGTTGTGCCGGAGAGCGTGGCCGAGCCCGGATTGGTAGCAATACTAAGGTTTAGCGTTGGATTGGCCAGGGTAAGAATGGAGCCATTGGCATCCACCACATTTACTTGCAATCCAAACGATTGATTGGCATAGGTATAGGAGGGTGGTTGGGTACTTATAGCCAAAGATGCCGCTGCCACATTAAAGGCATTGCCGGTAGCCGAATTCAGCCCGGTAGCCGAAGCTTCCAGGGTGTATCCTGTTCCAGATTTATCCAGGTACAATCCGGTGAAGGTGGCTCTGCCCCCTGAGCTGCTGAGGGTCGCTGTTCCCCCAACGGTGGCTGAGCCTGGATTGTTGGCCAAGGAAATGGTAATGCTTGTACTGCCGCCCATTTGCAGGTTGTTGGAACCAACAACATCGACCATAGCAGAAACATCGTTTTTCCAAACAGTGGTATTTCCCGGATGCGTCAGGAAAAGCAATGAAGTGGCAGTAGCCGTTGAGCCGGTAAACAGCAAATCAGAGGCTGTATTGACATCGTCTCCGTCGCTGCTTCCTCCCGTATATTGGGCATGGAGCGTGAAGGATGAAGCGACAAGAAAAACAGACAACAGAATCGTTCTCATTGGGCTGAGGTGCTGGGTAAAGAACGAACGGCTCGGAAACCGTTGGCCCCGTTGCGGGTGCTCACGGCACCATTGGCTTGAAAACGATCGGAAGTGCGCATGCGCTCGGCCACGTCTTCCCAACTACCCCCTCGGCGGCCGGAACCGGCAGCTCCTGTATTGGCCGAAGTTACATAGCCCGGCCAGGCACTGACGTCGGCATGTCCGGCGGTGGTCAAAGCTCCGTTCCCATGCACAGGCGTATAATTGCGGCCATCGGAATTTCCGAAAGTAACCACCTGTTCCCACAGGTTTCCGCTTAGCTCCATGATGCCATAAAAGGAGGCTCCTGCGGAACTGCGGGAACTGGAGGCAGTGGCAAAGACGCCTACACGCATGGGGCCCTGAACACTGGCATGGTTGCCGAAGGCGGCATTGGCTGAAGCATTAGCAGCGACCTCATTGGTTGCTCCGCTGTTGGTCAATCCTGTGGCTTGAGTCATCGGGCCTCTTCCGGGGCAATACAACCCAGTGGAGGTTTCTCCGCTTTGCCCGGGAACCGTTCCCCGAGCGGCCTTTTCGTACTCCAATTCAGACATGGGCCGCAGGCCTGCCCAATCGGCATAGGCTACTCCGTCCATCCAACTCAGGTAATTGCAGGCCACAGCCCCATGGGTGCTGCTGTTGAGGGTGGCGTCTCCGGAACTCCAGTTCAGGTTGTTTCGGTAGGCAATGGCATCGGAGTTTTTCCCGTTGGCATCGGTGAGGTCCCGTGCCGTTTTTTGAATGCTGCTGAGGGTATTAAAAAATTCCCGCCATTGGTTTTGCGCCACTTGGTATTTCATGGCATAAAAACCGGTATGACCTTTGGGAAATGCCGCAGGCAGTGTTTGGGCGGTCGAGGCATTAAAATCATCGGCCGTGGAGGTATTGGGGACGCGGTATTGTAAATCGGGACTGGCCCCGCCCAAGGTCAATTGATTTTCAGAAGTCAAGGCAAAAAAATCTGGGGGAATCATGGAATGTGTTGCTGCAGGAGGGGTGAAGTTGGAGGTATAGAGCGCAACACCCTTTAAAATACGGAGGTCGTCGATAAAACCAGAAAAAGAATATCCATTAACATCACTTCCTATATGTAAGTTTGTTGTGTTCGTTGTTATTGATGAAGATGAGGTTGCTAAAACAGTACCAATCCCATCCAAATATCCTGTAAATGTATTCCCATTTCTTACCAGTGCCCAGTGATGCCAAGTGTTAGCAACAGCAACACCAAACGGCGTATTCATGGGTATAATGTCCCATGAACCACCTGTTGACGTTGCCGAAGCACAAAACTGGCCACCTACTAGTCCGATGGTTAGCCACTGAAATGTATTATTATTTGCTCTTTTATTTAAAAATATTGAAGTCGTTGCGGGACTTGATGCGTAGAGAAATCCTTCAATAGTCCAATTTCCTGTTGAAATATCAAAATCACTACTATTAGGAATTTTCAAATAATCCCCAGTCCCATCAAAATACATACTGGAACCCCCATATTTACTTTGGGTGGTACTGGTTTGGGCATCACCAACAGTTTCCAAATTGCTTTTTCGGCTGTTGTCATCGATGCTGGCATCCTCGAAATTCAGTAAAAGCGAGGTGTTGGCAACCGCTGCTAAGGGAGCGGTGGGTGGGGTGAATGCTGCGGTGTAAAGGGCTGTGCCCTTAACAACATGCACGTTAGATATATAGCCGTTGATTGGATATTGTAAAAAAGGATCTGATGCCTGCCGATCTCCTATATTAAAAGTAGATGCAGAATTAAAATTGGTTGTATTAGTCCAGGTACCATCTAACGTTCCATCAACAAATAATTTTAAAGTATTACCCTGTCTGCTTACAGCAAAATGATACCAAGTGTTGGATGATAAAGTTGAGGCACCTTGATAAGATGTTCCGCCGGTAGTGAAAGTTGCTTTTCCTTGATGAAAATTCAAAGCGTACGACCCAGCATTTACACCATTTCCCAATCCGAAAATATGGGCCCATTGTAAAGTATAGGAAGTTAATGATTTCGAACTGTTAACCCAACATTCAATAGTAAAGTCCCCTGTTCCAAAAAGCAAACTTGAATGGTTTGCCACTGAAAG
>CAYTNI010000407.1:0-3104 GCA_964439115.1 uncultured Saprospiraceae bacterium | reverse complement strand
AGGAGAAAGTACTCTCAGACTTATTAGACAATAAAATAGTGGAAATTTTCAATATTAAACAATAAAAGACAATCATTTCTGTAGTTTTTTAGATATTGGTTTTTTAAATTGGTTTAAATGTCTCAGTTCTCCTGGGCATATCTTAGTCCCGCCGGGCAGCAGTATATCGTTGGGCTGTATCACGGTCCGGAAAGTGGCCATGTAGTGGTTTATTGCAATAATGAAGTGGTGGCCATTGATTTTAAGGTTGTGGAAAGTGCGCGTTACGCCTTTTTTATAGAGGAAGACCTATGTGAGGTGCGCATTGAAAAAAAGGGGGATAGCTTCCAATATTTTTTTGAGAGCAACGAGGAGATAGATACGCCATTAAATCAAAAGCGCAAGCAAACGGCTCGTCGCGACCGTCGTTTTTTGATTTTTATCATCATCGCTGCCGTCACTTTGGCCTTACTTTTGGGTGGATTTGCAAGATTTGCCTTACTGAAGGCCAGGGAACAGGCGCGTGCCGAACTTTTTGCCGGTCGTTATGGGGTAGAAACCGAAGCGACGGTTATACCACGCTCAGACAGAAAGGGTAATCGTTATGCTGCCTTTACCTATCAGACCCACAACCAAAAGAGAAACGGCAAAATGGCAATTGATTCCGATGGCGTTTTAGCTAACGGTATGCCGATGGAATCCGGGGATATTTTCATAGCATATTACCATGTGCTTAGGCCTGAGGTGTGTAAAATTGATTTTTCCAAACCAACCGCGCTGCAACAGGAGCGCTACCGTGAACGCGTCAGGAACCAGCATTTGCGTTATCATCCCGGGATTTCACAGGTCGAAGCCGATAGTCTGCTGGATAAAGCGTTTATGCGTTTTGGTACAGAGGCGTGGCCAATTTTTTATTGGCAACAAGCCCGGTCTGAAGAAAATCCGAAATACAACCGACAGCGCTTTGCAAAGGCAATGCAATTATTGGAAAATAAATCAGCCATTGAGTAAAAAGTGGTATCTGACTCCTGTTTTCCATCTTCTTTAAGCTATATTGTGGGCGGTACAGAAGATTCGAAATGCTTTATTTTGAATTGAAAGAGATATGCCTACCTTTGCTTGAAAAGAATCGTGCATGTTTCGCCTGTTGAGTAGATTTATCTTTTTTGGCATCATGCGTTGGCGCATTGAGGGCCATTACCCGAAAGATATTCCTAAGTTTGTCATTGCCGTAGCGCCTCATACTTCCAATTGGGATTTCCCAATAGGGTTGATGGTGCGGTCTATTCTTCAAGACCCCCATATCCGGTTTGTAGGCAAGGATTCACTCTTCCGTCCGCCCTTCGGCACCATTTTTCGATGGCTCGGCGGATATCCAGTGGATCGCAACAAAAGAACCAACTATGTGGACTCCATAGTGGATATTTTCCAAAAAGAGCCTATTTTTCACCTTACATTGGCACCGGAAGGTACCCGCAAAAAGGTGGAGCGGATTAAGACCGGCTTTTATTACATTGCCGTGGGTGCCAAAGTGCCTATTGTTCCCATCCAATTTGATTTTAGCAACAAATGCGTGCGTATTGCCGAGCCATTTTATCCCGGTGCCGATGCAGAAGCTGACCTTGAAAAACTGATCGCATACTGGCGGGGCATCCGCGGGTTTTATCCCGATCAGGGAATCAGTTGAGCAGGGTAGGGGTTAGGCACTTTTTTTAGAAAGTTGCTCGAGCAGCCAGTGTCGCTCTTTGGGCGTAAGCGGATTAGCGAGCTGGATTTCTTCCCGTAGTTTTTGTTTTTGTTCTGTATCATAGGGGTTTATTCGAACTAGTTTCCTGGTGAGCTGTACCACATTGGAAAAGAAAGCCTTGTGATAAGCCATCACCTTTTTGCGGGTCATATAAGTACGGGTTGCCTCAAGTAAGGAATCCAATGGTTCCATCATGTCTTGTTCATAGAACATTTTCATTAAGAGTGCTTTGGAGCGAAGGTTGATGAGCATGTCGTCGTAATCTGCCGTGTTGAGAAGGCGCATGGCCTGGCCATAATCCCGTTTTTCGTACAGCATCAACGCCCGGCTGAAATGCACGAAATTTTCCTTGTGGGTTTCCTCCAGGAAATCGCGGTATTCCTCAATAAATGATTCTGCCCAGTCAAATTCTCTCAGGGTAAGTGCGTTGATGACTACATTCAGGAAAGTCCATCTGGAAATGGTTTCGTTTTCTATAAGGATGCGCTGTTCAAAACCGCGCCGGTATAGCTCAAAAGCTTCGCGTATAAAAGTTTCAGCACCGGCGTTCATTCGCGCGATGCAATAATTAATGGCCATCAGGTATATGTCGCGCGCTTCAGAAGGGGGGAAGAGGTGGCCGTGATCCAGGATGCGCTGCTTGAGTTGTTCAAAGTGGGTGGTCTGGTCGCGCTCGGTGATGGATTTATACCCGTAGTAGTAAATACCGATTGCCGGCTCCCCAAGCCACTGCTTCTGCTCTACATACTGAAGTACTTCCTGCAACAACTTAATATCGTACTCCGCTTTATACACCGTTTGATGCGCTAACATCAAACACGCCTGCCTCAGCTTGTCAGCAACAAAACTCCGGTCAAGGGCCTCCGACATTTCGGTGAGGTTGAGCGGCATGGCCCGCTGTTTTTGCTTTTCACTCAAAAAAGCATACTTCTCGCGCTGGAGTAAGTAGGCATTGCGCAAAAAGTAGGCATTGCGCAGTGGGGTAGTTTCCTGAAGCTCCTCCGCTTGCCTGAAAGTCTTCTGGTAGAGCTTGTCAAGCTGCCTTTGCCGATATACCCGCGCAAGATCGAGGCGGCGCTGTACCTCATCACTCTGCGTAGCCTCGAAAATCAGAAAGTCCTCTACGGTTTTGAGTAAAAAATGCACCACCTGACGAAGTTTGCTGTCGTCAAAACTTTCCCCCGGGAACAACCTGGAAAACAAACGCTCCTTTTTCAGATACTTTTCCTGCTCCAGATGCGTTCCGCTCATGAGGTAGTCATAAAGTTTCAAAATATCCTCCCGCTGGTTGTGCAACGGCGATAGCAACCATTTGCGAAATCTCCGTGCCTCACTTCCGGAAAACGTCCGGAGAATGACAATCAGATTGCTGTTTTCC
>CAYTNI010000406.1:0-3110 GCA_964439115.1 uncultured Saprospiraceae bacterium | reverse complement strand
GGGTCAGTAACAGAGGGAGCACATACGTAAAAGAGGGGGTCGGACGGCCATTGGGGCCTTTCGTAGATTTCTTCTGCGTGTTTTGGAAAATCTGCATCGAAAAACAGATTGTGGTGGTTCAATCCTTTGAGGCGTTTGTTGACACCGAGATAAAAGAGCAAACTGGAGGGCGCCATAACGCGATTGTCCCAATAGTTTGCGCTGTAATTCCTATACGAAGGTTCCAGCAGATGCTGATCCACGTGATGATAATCTGCACCGGCTACCACCACATCGGCAGTATATACCCCTGAATTGGTGATGACTTCACTAACCCGGCCACCAGAGGCCTTGATTTGTTGCACTTCCTCACCAAGCAGGATTTTAACGCCCTTTTCTTCGGCGAGTTTCACCATACCTTCTACGATCTGGAACATCCCTCCCATGGGATACCAAGTACCAAGTGCCATATCTGCGTAGTTCATCAGACTGTACAAGGCAGGGGTATTTTCAGGGGTAGCCCCGAGGAAAAGCACGGGGAATTCAAGCAATTGAATCAGGTGTTCGTTGGAAAAAAGCTGCCTGATATGCGAGGAAATTGACTGAAACATCTGCAAGCGGAAGAGGCTTGTCAGTATGCGGATATCAGCAAATTCCATGATGGAATGACTCGGCTTGTGGACAAAGTCTGCCATGCCAACCTCGTACTTGTAGCGCGCTTCTTTAAGAAAACGGCGCAAATTCGCACTACTGCCGGGTTCGTATTGTTCGAATAGTTTTTCAAGTCCCCCCATGGAAGCAGGCAAATCCATCTGATGTCCTGGACCAAAAACCACGGAATACGAGGGATCGAGCCTAACGAGATTATAATAATCAGCAGGTTTTTTGCCAAATCTGGCGAAATATTGATCAAATACGTCCGGCATCCAGTACCACGAAGGACCCATATCGAACATAAACCCTTCGGCTTCGAACATGCGTGCTCGTCCTCCGGGGACGCTGTTTTTTTCCAATACGGTGACCTCATACCCTTCCACAGCTAAGGAAGTAGCAGCGGCAAGTCCGGCAAATCCGGATCCAATGACGATGACTGTGGTTGCCAAGACGTGTAATTTTTCAGTCAAAACATGAGTTTATCTACTTTGTTTAAGTTTTTCAACAAAAAGCCTAAACAGAAGTAGAAATCAGCTTTAGGTGAGAAGATAAGACCAAATGGCCTGTGTTGTGGCCGGGAGAATGGCCTTGCAAAATATGCTACACCCCGTGTTCTTTCATGATGCGATTCAACCAGCCCACCATGAGAAAAATGATGGCTGCCGTGCCGAGCGCAAGGCCAAAATTAACCAGAAAAAAATTGGCCTTGTCTTCATAGCCATCCCACATACTTGCCAGTACCCCACTCATTTTATTGCCGATGGAAGTGGACAGGAACCAGCCTCCCATCATCAGACCGGTGAGACGAGCCGGAGCGAGTTTGGAAACAAGTGACAACGCCATCGGGCTAAGACATAGTTCTCCTACGGTAATTACCCCATAACTTCCAATCAGCCACATCATAGAACTTTTCTCCTGGCCATTGAGGCCCGCATAAACGGCGGCTACCATCACCAGTGTGGAAAGTGCGGTGATAAAAAGGCCATAAAATATTTTCCAGGGTGTGGAGGGTTCTCGGTTGCGCTTGCGCAGAAAGGCAAAAAACCAGATTACCGGGAAAGTCAGGGCAACCACCCACAGAGGATTCACCGACTGAAACAATTCAGTGGAAATCAACTGTACCGAATCGCCTTCTTCGGGAAGATTTTCAGAGGGGATGTTTTTAAAATAGAGAGGGTAATCCTCCACTTTGATGACCTTGTCTTCCGCATCGCGTGCCACTCTAAACTGGTCATCCGTAAGCGGTACAGAATCCTTGACGTACGCCACTTCCTGTACCATGCCGAGGGCGGTAGCAGGTTTAGCCAGGACGGAAGGTATCTCGCGGTCGGTATAGCTTTCGGCCCAGGTAGTGAGTGCGGTGCCGTTCTGCTTAAAAATTGCCCAAAAAACTATGGCGACGGCAAAAACTGCCAACAAGGCGGCAAGGGGCCGCCGGTCTTCAGCGCTGGATCGCAACAATACACTCACATAATATCCGGCTACGGGGAGAGCGCCGAGAATAAAGGCATCGGTACTGTCGCTGCCAAAAATTTCTCCGGGGATAATCCAGCCGACATATCCTGCGATGATAGCCGGCAGGATAGTTAATCCCAGGATTTTACCGACGGACATATCCTCTGGTTTGGCAGGCTTGCGCACATCTGCATGGGCGTAGTGCTTGCTGCCAATCCAAAAAATTGCAACCCCCAGAAACATGCCAATCCCGGCAGCGAGAAAGGCCGCACCCCAACTGAAAGTATTGCGCAGGTAGGCGGCAAAAAAATTACAAATGAAGGCTCCAATATTGATGCCCATGTAGAATATATTGTAGCCTGCATCCTTATGGGCGCGATACTGTTCATCGTTGTAGGTATTCCCAAGGAGTGTAGAAATATTCGGTTTAAAGAACCCATTTCCGATAATGATTAACAATTGTGACACGTAGAAGGCAGTCATGCCCTCCAGTGCCAGGCCACAATAGCCCAGGCCCATCAGGACTCCACCGAGGGTGATGGAAAACCGATAGCCGAGGATGCGATCCGCTAACAGCCCACCGACGAATGGGGTGAGGTAAACCAGGGCAATGAAGGTGCCAAAAATATCGGCTGCCTGCTTCTTATCCATTGCCATCCCACCACTTTGGGTGTCGGTCATATACAGGAAAAAAATACCCAGCATGAGGTAAAAGCCAAATCTCTCCCACATTTCGGAGAGAAAAAGAAAGGGAAGCGCCTTTGGGTGTTTGCGATTTGACATGAACTATGACTTTTATTGGCGCAAAATAGGAAAATTTTTCATTAAGCACCCGCCAGGGATAAATGTCTTTCCTATCTAAAAAAAACAGGCTTTTATTCTTGAAGTTCTTTTTAAACCAGATGGCTTGGGCATTTTTGACGTATCACTAGGGCGTAGAGATTTGATGCAATCCCAAGGGTTCAAAATTCTCTTAAATGGTCTATAGACTGGAGTGCCCGGCTCATTTCAGCCTGGCCGAG
>CAYTNI010000405.1:0-3114 GCA_964439115.1 uncultured Saprospiraceae bacterium | reverse complement strand
CTCAATTGGTAGAGCGACGGTCTCCAAAACCGTAGGCTGCGGGTTCGATTCCTGCTGCCCGTGCAAATGTGATCCGAAATGGAAAAAGTTAAATTGTATCTCCTGGAAAGCTATAACGAGCTGGTGCATAAAGTAACCTGGCCTACCTGGAACAGCCTTATGGGTAACACCACGGCAGTTTTGGTGGCAACTGTCATACTCATGATGTTCATCTTTCTGATGGACGGTGGGTCTAATGCACTGACCAAGCTCATCTACGGCTTGAGTGGAAATTAAGAATAGCCGAGCAATGTCGGAAGAAAAAAAGTGGTATTCCCTGCGGGTGATCAGCGGCAAAGAACGCAAGATCAAGGAGCGTATTGAATTTGAAATTCAAAGGGAGGGGTGGTCTGAGTTCATTACTCAGGTGATTGTTCCTACTGAAAAGGTCTATAAAATACGCAACGGCAAGAAAGTTATTTCAGAGCGAAATATCCTTCCCGGGTACCTCCTTTTGGAAGCCGAACCCACCCGCTTGACTCCTGAAATCGTGCAGGCCATTACCAATGTGCCTAACGTGATTCATTTCCTAGGCAAAAACACGCCCATCCCTATGAAAGAGGCAGAAGCCAATAGGATGCTGGGTAAAGTAGATGAATCACAAGGAGCCGGTGAAGCACTGATTGAACCTTTTATTGTTGGCGAAACCATTAAAATTATTGATGGGCCATTCACCGAATTTGTCGGCGATATACAGGAGGTTAATGAAGAGAAGAAAAAACTGAAGGTGATTGTTAAAATATTCGGTAGAGGTACCGAGGTGGAACTCAACTTCATGCAAGTCGAAAAACAAGCTTAATTCAATATGGCTAAGGAAATCGAAACGTTTATAAAACTGCAGGTGAAGGGCGGCCAAGCCAACCCCGCTCCTCCCATCGGCCCGGCGCTCGGTTCAAAAGGCGTCAATATCATGGAGTTCTGCAAGCGCTTCAACGCTGTTACACAGGACAAAATGGGCAAGGTTATCCCTGTGTTGATAACCGTCTTTAAAGATAAATCCTTCGAGTTTGTTCTCAAAACAGCTCCTGCTGCAGTCCAACTGCTCGAGGCGGCTAAAATCAAGGGTGGATCTCCTGAGCCCAACCGCAACAAAGTTGGTGCTGTATCCTGGGATCAGGTGAAAGCCATTGCCGAGGACAAAATGTCCGACCTCAATTGCTTCACTGTGGATTCTGCCATGAAAATGGTGGCTGGTACAGCTCGTAGTATGGGGCTCAGGGTTGAAGGTACGCCACCTTGGGGATCTGAGGACGTTAACTGATTATTTACCGAGGGAGTTTTGTATAGTTAGTATGCAAAACGCCTGAACCTCAAACTTTCATAACATGGCAAAAGTTCCAAAGAAAAGAAAAGCTGTAGAGGGTAAGGTGGATCAATCCAAGATGTATTCCATCCCTGATGCGATGGGCTTGGTAAAGGTAGTAAATACGACCAAGTTCGATGCTTCTGTGGATTTGCACATCCGTCTTGGTGTGGATCCCCGTAAACCTGATCAGGCCATTCGCGGTTCAGTCACACTGCCGCATGGTACCGGTAAAGTTAAGCGCGTAGCTGTCTTCTGTACTCCTGACAAAGAGGCGGAAGCTAAAGCTGCCGGTGCTGACTATGTAGGTCTGGAGGAGTTAATCCAAAAAGTACAAGGTGGATGGACGGATGTAGATGTCGTCATTGCTATGCCCCAGGTGATGGGTCAGGTAGGACGAATCGGTCGTATCCTCGGTCCTCGCGGCTTGATGCCCAACCCTAAAACCGGTACGGTAACTCAAGATGTAGCCGCAGCTGTCGCAGATGTCAAGGGGGGTAAAATATCCTTCCGCGTGGACAAATACGGTATCGTTCATGCTTCTGTGGGTCGAGTATCGTTCTCTGCCGAGAAGTTGGCTGATAATGCCAACGAGTTGCTCGGCGCGCTGCAGCGTCTGAAGCCATCCTCTGCAAAGGGAACGTACATGAGATCCGTGAGCGTCGCCGGCACGATGAGCCCGGGTATCAAAGTGGATACCAAAACTATTCGTTTAGCCTAAAAATCTTGTCCAAGCCATGACGAAGACTGAAAAAACGGCTGCCATTGAGGCGTTGAAAGAGAAGTTTGACCAAGCATCGAACTTCTACATCACCGATTCCTCTACGCTTACGGTAGCTCAAATCAATAAACTGCGGAGATTGTGTTTTCAAAACGGTGTAGAGATGCACGTGGTAAAAAATACACTTGCCCGCAAAGCTATGGATGCACTCCCTGCTGAGCGCAACTACCCGGCACTGTATGATGCCCTTCACGGACCTACTACCTTGATGTTTGCCGAGTCTGTTAAGACAACTGCAAAGCTTATCAAGGAATTCCGCAAAGATAGTGAGCGCCCTATACTTAAAGCCGCTTACATCGATTCCAGCGTATTTCTCGGTGATGACCAGCTCGAGGTATTGCTCAAGCTGAAGTCCAAAGAGGAATTGGTTGGGGAAGTGCTCATGTTGTTACAATCACCTGCGCGCAATGTGGTCAGCGCCCTGCTTTCCGGTGGTCAAACCATCGCCGGTATTGTCAAGGCTCTGGAAGAGCGCGGCCAGGACAAATAATTTTCACCGGCTGCTACCTGAGCAGTAAACTGTCAGGGGCGGCCCATCAAATACGGCTTCCAAGTTCAAACGCACGATAAAAGGAATTTTATCGTTTCACCTTCTCAAAATAATAAGAAAAATGGCGGATCTCAAAGCTTTTGCCGAGCAACTGGTAAACCTTACCGTTAAGGAAGTAAGCGAACTGGCTGACATTCTCAAAAATGATTACGGCATCGAGCCGGCTGCTGCTGCTGTGGCTGTGGCTGCTGCTCCTGCTGCTGCTGAAGGCGGCGCTGCACCTGCTGAAGAAAAGACTGAGTTTGATCTCGTTCTCAATTCTGCAGGAGCTAATAAACTTCAGGTTATCAAGTTGGTTAAGGACAAACTCAACCTAGGTCTCGGCGATGCCAAGGCTCTGGTTGACGGCGCTCCTTGTACCCTCAAGGGTGCTATGCCTAAGGCTGATGCCGAGGCGCTCAAAGCTGCCCTTGTGGAAATTGGCGCCGAAGTGGAGCTCAA
>CAYTNI010000404.1:0-3123 GCA_964439115.1 uncultured Saprospiraceae bacterium | reverse complement strand
ATTTTTCACACATGAATATCAAAAAACTCGACAAGGACATCAAACTACTCCTACCAAATCTGAGTAAGGACGGCCAAATATTGGTAGAGTTTTTCATGCCGATTATCCGCGGGATAGAAGAAGAAAACGAGCGGTTTCGGCAAGAGAACAAGGCTATGAGGGATCAATTATCAAAGAATAGCCGCAATTCCCCCAAGCCACCGAGCCAGGATCTGAAGCGTCCGGTGAAGCGTGGCAGTGAGAAGGGCGGTGCAAAACGCCTGGCAGGAGGTCAAAAAGGACATAAGAACCCCGATGGGAAGTTGAAAGACAATCCGGATCCTATCGTCCCCTGAACATTGGGCAAATGCCAGGATGGTGGTCATGACCTGCGGGAGGTAGAGGTGGAGGAGGTTGTACGAAGGCGAGTCGAAGATGTTTCGCCGGGCAGCACAGTGGGTGGATTGGTTAGTGTAGGTCTTTGAAGAGGGGTTTGGCGGAGGTAATATGGAAAATTTGAATGGGGTTTACCCCGCTTAGTTAACATCTAAGGATGAAAGAACAACTAAAAATATCCATCCGTTTTTTTGATGACCGCGAGGTGCGAGCCGTTTGGGATGATACACACACCAAATGGTGGTTCAGTGTGTTGGATATCGTGGGTATATTAAACGAGGAGCCAGACTATACCAAAACCCGCAACTATTGGAAGTACCTAAAAGCAAAGTTGAAGAAAGAAAACCATGAAGTGGTTAGTGCCACTACCCAGTTCAAATTTCAGGCACCAGACGGTAAAAAACGCATAGCGGATATGTTGGATAGCGAAGGCGTAACGAAACTGGGTGAACATTTTCCCAATAATAGAGCCATGAAGTTTTTGGATTGGTTCTTCTACAGCGATACCAGCATAGACGGGCAAAGTAAGAAAAGGGCTTATACGCTGTTTGAAAGTAGTCTTATCCATGAATTTGAAATAGGCACCACAAAAGGCTTGCAACAGATACATGCTTATCTGTTTGGGGGCTTGTATGATTTTGCAGGGCAAATCAGGGAAAAAAGTATTTCAAAAGGAGGGTATTCATTTGTTTATGCACAGCATTTAAAAGTCACTTTGCAACAAATAGATGCCATGCCGCAAATAACATTTGAAGAGATTATGCAGAAGTACGCCGCCATGAACAAGGCACATCCTTTTATGGAAGGCAATGGCAGAAGCACAAGAGTATGGCTGGATTTGATGCTCAAGAAAGAGCTCAAAAAATGTGTGGACTGGAGTAAAATCAGCAAAGAACATTATATGAATGCCATGATTATCAGCACGGTTGATTATAGTGTATTGGCTCAACTGATAAAAAGGGCACTCACCGATAAAATTAACGACCGCGAAATGTTTATAAAAGGCATTGATTACTCTTACTACTACGAAGCATGATATACTCAGGCAATACTGGAAGGCAAAACTCAAGTAGCCGTCACGTTCCTGAATTTGAGTATAAATAGGGTTCTATGCCCCTCGTTGTGGATGATATTTTTGAAAAAATGGAGCATGCTTTGTCGGATGCTGGAATGCGGGGAAAAGCACCAATTGATTGTTCGCATGGTAATTTTTCGCACATAAATTAATAATTTTACAATTACATAAAACGATGAAAAGCTTTCCATTATCCCTTTTCCAGGGGCACCCCATCATCGTTGACAAGGAAAATATAATCCTTATTGACACCGGAAATCCTTCGACAATTCATGTCTCCGACAGTATAGATTTCTGTTCGGAGCGGTTTGGTTGTACCACCAACTACATGGGGTTGACGGTGCAGCAAATTTCGGAAATGCTGGGCACCAAAATAACCACGCTGCTTGGTGCAGATATTTTATCAAACTTCAAAATCTGCTTAGACTACAGCAACGAGGTGGTGGAGTTCCATAAAGAAGCGATACGCATGGAAGGTGTTGAAAAAGGCATTTCCAAATTTATGGGTATTCCGATTATTGATTTAAACATCGGGGATCAAAACCTAAAATTCTTCTTAGACACGGGTGCGAAACTTTCCTACCTGCCGAGCCATATTACCGGCCATTATGCCAGCATCGGGACGGCAGAAGATTTCTATCCGGGCGTCGGCAATTTTGAAACGCCCTGTTATGAAATAACCACCATTTGTGGAGACCATCATTTTCCTGTAAAATATGGCAACTTGCCGTCCTTGCTACAAATGTCGCTGATGCTGGGGGGAACGGACGGCATTATCGGTTTCGACTTCTTCAACCACTTCAGGGTGGCGCTTGACCTTGAAAATAACAGGCTGGAATATGTGAGGTAGAGCGGCACAGGCATAATGGCATATTCGTTGGGTGCATTGGCGGGAGATGTCGTTATTTGACCATCCGATGGCAGATCAACTTTTGCAGGGTATGGAAAGCATGGTGCTTCGGATTACGGCACCAGAACCTTAGCTATAATTTTAAACTACACGACCATGACATTTCAGGAATTTATTGACCAGTTTGACAAAGTCAATTCAATTGTGCTACTCGAAGGCAAAAGAACCGTCTTGGAGGCGGACAAGGAGAAATTGGTATTGCTGGGTAAATTATTAGCCTCCAGGACTTCAAAAATGACTTTCCGAAGTGGCAATGCGGACGGTGCGGATCACTATTTCTCCACTGGTGTATCTGAGGTTGACCATACGAGGTTGCAGGTAATCACGCCCTACGCCGGGCACCGACAAAAATCCAATCAAGCCTACGAGACCATTTCCCTGGACGAAATTGATATTGCGGCGGAATCGGCGGTAGTGTATCAATCGAAGGGCAATAAGAAGACCGAAAAACTGATTGACAAATATATCTCTGGTGCGCGTGACCAATATGCCATCAAGGCCGCCTACATTATCAGAGACACCATCAAAGCGATTGGCACTCAGGACATACAACCGGCAACGTTTGGCATATTTTACGACGATTTAGAAAATCCAAAGCAGGGTGGTACGGGGCACACCATGCATGTTTGTGTGCAAAACAACATTCCTGTTATTGACCAGCAGGTATGGTTTGAATGGCTGGGGGGGTAATCTGGAGAGACGCACGGTCGTGCGTCTCTGCACGACAATCACGCCGATATCGGCGGGTTGAAACGCACGGCCG
>CAYTNI010000403.1:0-3127 GCA_964439115.1 uncultured Saprospiraceae bacterium | reverse complement strand
AGCCTATTCCGTAAAAGTCAGCGGAGCTAATGGTTGATTTTCCAGGAGCTCTGAAGGAGGCACTCAAGCTCAGGGAGATTAGCTACATTTACGCGGAGGGTAGAGATGAATCATGGCCCCATCGCACTGATTGATGAAAATATGCCTGTGTTCGTTATCGCCACCAATTTGCATGCCAATTCTAAAATTGTTTCTAACATCCAGTGAGGTCAAGGCGCGCAAGGGCCGGTTCATCTCCATCGTCAACGAGGGCGATACCATCGTTTCCCCCTTAGCCGACCGCACCATCGAAATTCCCGTGGTAGGGGCGAATTGCATTCGTCCCCTGCTGTCAACTAATTGCATTAGCCCCCTGATGCCGGCGAATTACATTTGCCCGATGTTGTCAATGAATTGTATTCAACCCCTGATGCATACATGCCATACGCCAACAGGTTCCCGGTTGGGCGTCCATTTTGAAACCATATCCCAAAATGGACAAATCAAACCCCGCGATATATCCATTTTTTTTTGCGCCGCCTGCTAAAGGGCTTGCTATTCTGCAACTTTTTTACTTTTGTTAAAAATTTTTCCTCCACCATGCTAAAATCAATATTCAGGTGGCCTTTTGGGACGCACATAAAAGGGGCGCCTCAACCAGGGCACCCACGAGGGGTGCCTCAACCAGGGCACCCACGAGGGGTGCCCCTACTGGCGTTTATCATATTGGCAATTTCCGGCACAATCGCCGTCTATTACGCCAATCAACCCCTGGTGGATCACCACGCCTTCCGGCAAACACAAACAGCGCTTACCAGCTACTGGATGCTGCAGGAAGGCTGGAAAATGCCCTACATCACCCCGGTGGTGGGATACCCTTGGGCCATTCCCTTCGAATTTCCCATCTATCAATCCCTCGTGGCAGCTACCGTCGCCGCTACCGACGCACCACTAGTGCCCACAGGAAGACTCCTCAGCTTCGCCTTCCTCATCGCCTGCGCCTGGCCCATCACTCGCCTCACCCGCAACCTGGAGCTGCCAAATCTCGTAGCATGGATAGCCATCGCCCTACTATGGTCATCACCCACCTACGTATATTGGGGCCGCGCCTTCATGATGGAAACTGCCGCCTTTTTCTTCACCCTGGCCGCCCTGGCACCCACCATGGCCATCGTCCGCGGAAAAGGAAAAGCCATTCACTACATCGGCTTCCTACTGTTTGCCATCCTCGCCATCCTCCAGAAAATTACCACCTTCGTGCCAGTGCTGATGGTGCTCAGCCTGACGGTACCGATACTCCAGGTAAAGCGCCACGGGTGGTCGCGCCGCGCTGTACTGAATACAGCCTCTCTGGCCGTGCTGTTCGTCATTCCCACACTGTTCGGTGTAGCATGGACTCTCTATACGGATAGCGTCAAGCAGCTCAACCCCATGGGGGGCACCCTCATCGGCCCAAGCCTTTCAGAATGGAACTTCGGCACCCTCGCACAGCGCCTCAGCCTTCACTCCTGGTACACCGTGCTGATCAAAAGAAGCCTGCTCATCAATCTCGGCGCTGGCGTTTTCGGCACCACCGTACTCATCGGCGGCACCTATCTGGCCTGGAAAAGAGGCCAGCGCAGAGTGCTCTATCTGGTGCTGCTAAGTCTGTGCCTGTATCTGCTGCCCATCCTGACCTTCACCAACCTCCACGTGGCGCACTCCTACTACCAGGTGGCCTGTATCTTCTGGCTGCTCTTTGCCCTGGCCGTGCTTCTGGGCGGTACCCTGGAAGGTCATCCCTACCACCACCAGGTTGCAGTGGCCGGCACCTCCCTGTTGGCCGTCGTCAACCTCGGTGTGTTCGCCTTCTCCTATATGTACGTAGAGGCACGCGCACCCGAGAAGTTTGAACTATCCCGCCACGCCTACCTGGCAGGCAATTTCCTGCGGGAAAATACCCCTGAAGGCTCCGGCATCATCGTTTTTAACCAGGATTGGAGCTCCGAGGTGGCCTTCCATGCCCAACGTAAGTCCATGACCGTCCCGGAATGGTTCCATCTCAAAGACAGCGTCTGGCAGCAGCCACAGCAATTCCTCGGCGATATAACACCCTCCGGCATAAGCATCTGCCCAATCAAAAATACCACTCCCAACAAAAGCGATATCGCCGCTTTTCTGAAAGAAAACCCTGACTGGGAGGTTCGCTATCTGGACGACTGCGCCTTTTTGCTACGCACAGCAATTTCTGAAGAGAAAATTTCCGGCGCAAATTGAAGGTGCTATTTTTGTAGAACTGTATTTTTAGAGATTCCGGCCTTGAAGCGGCCACCTGCCGGTAATTGCCGCCGAGACCCAGTTCAATCTACTGAATGATGACATAAAAGAACATGAAAAATCTCCTCGTCACCGGCTCAATGGGCCTCATCGGCTCCGAAGTGAGCGAATACTTCCTGCAAAAAGGCTGGAAGGTCTTTGGCATTGACAACAACCAACGTGCCACCTTTTTCGGCCTCTCCGGCGATAACTCCGCCAACCGGACACGCATGGAAAAATACGGTAGCGCCTACCAGTTGTTCGACGATGTGGACATCCGCGACCGGCAACGGATACTCGATATCATCCCGCAACTCAAACCAGATGCCATCGTACATACCGCCGCACAGCCGAGCCATGATCGCGCTGCCGCCATCCCCTTCGAAGATTTCGACACCAATGCAGTGGGCACCTTTAACCTGCTCGAATCCCTGCGGCGCTACTCCACCGAAGTGCCCTTCGTACACCTGTCCACCAACAAGGTGTATGGCGATGCACCCAACTTCATCCCCATGAAAGAACTGGACACGCGATACGACTACGACGACCCCCGCTTTGCCCATGGCATCGCCGAAGATTTCAGCATTGACCAGTCCAAACACTCCCTGTTTGGCGCTTCCAAGGTCTCCGCCGATATTTCCGTGCAGGAATACGGGCGCTACTTCAATATGCCCACCGCCTGTCTGCGCGGCGGCTGCCTCACGGGGCCCAACCACGCCGGCGTGGAACTGCACGGCTTTCTCAGCTACCTCATCAAGTGCAACCTTGAAGAAAAAACCTACACCATCTTTGGGTACAAGGGCAAGCAGGTGCGCGACAACATCCATTCCTACGATGTAGCCCGCTTTATCGA
>CAYTNI010000402.1:0-3137 GCA_964439115.1 uncultured Saprospiraceae bacterium | reverse complement strand
CAAAGTTGCCCCCGAATATGTGCGGTCGCAGCCAATCTTCCCCAACCTTCTTCCCGATAACCCATAAGCTCCCTGATTTCCAGTGCAATTTCCTGGGGAAGGGATATAAAATGCCAGCCTCCCGGGGAGGGATGTTTCCATATTTGGGCTGAAAATGTGTAAGGTATCTTTCCTTGCATCGCTAAAATAATGAAAAAGCAAAACCTTTTTCAAAAGGAACAGCCCGGGCACCTTCTGCCAGCCCCGGGCTGTGTTTTTCAATTCTATTTGTCCACTAATTTTAATGAACTAGTCCATAATTGTCTCTACCTTCCCTGAACCGGCAATGCTGGATTTGATTTTTGGCCTTCCCTTGTATAACACGCTACCACTCCCAGCTAATGCAACCTCCAGGTTATCTGCAACGTCTATGTAACAATCTCCTGAACCGGCAATGCTAACCTTGCTCGTTTTTACACGCAATTCCCTGGCATTAACTGTGCCACTGCCACCAATACTGACCTTTAAGGACTCCGCAGTTCCGGAAAAGGTAATTTCTCCTGATCCTCCAATCGAAAAAGACAACTCACCCAGGTTCTGAAACGGAGCAGTCGTAGATATTTTTCCGCTTCCGCCCAAAGAAATTGATTTCAGCGCTTCCATGGTAATATGGATGGTCAGCTTTTTGCTGTATCGCATCTTTGAGGTAAATTCAATGTTCCAAAAACCATTCCTAACTTCTTTGTTGAGGTTTTCGATAAGGTATTTAGGGCCGTCCACCACTACTTCCTGCTTATTTCCGGGACTAAGCCGTATCTCCGCACTAATGCCAAGTCCAAGGCTGTGAAATTCGTCAAGATTTAAGGTCTGCTTTACCACCTCACTTGCTTCTGCCTGTTTTTGCCAGGGCCAGGATTGAGAAAAAGCGGTGTTTACCGACATACCTGACATTACAACGGACATGGCGAGGACTGCCTTCTGAATGCGACTACTTCTTTTCATGTTTTTTTTGCCTGCAAAGACAAACGATATCTGCCCGGGTTGCATCCTCTGGAAGCAATTCACAAGCCGAGTGCCCACGCAGCTAAATATTCCGCGACCTCAAGGCTTGTTCCAGCAAAGATGGCGACTCAAACAGAATAGCCTGAAGACCAATGCGTTTTGCTGTTTCCACATTGGCTACATTATCATCAATGAAAAGAGCCCCGCCTGGGTCCTTAATGTCGTATCGCTGCAAAAACAGTTCGAAAATCCGGGGGTCAGGTTTTATCAATTTTTCTTCACCGGAGACTAAAATGCCCTCAAAGTGTTTTAAGAAATCATAGTGCCGGAGTGCGAAGGGGAAAGTCTCCTGTGACCAATTGGTCAATGCCAGCAGGCGATAACTCTTTTTGCGAGCCAAAGATTCCAGAATATCCACAGTGCCCTGGAAGATACCATTGACCATTTCCGTCCAGCGGCCATAGTAAGATTCTATTTGTGGTTTGTAATGCGGATATTGAGCCACCAGCGTCGCGGTCGCTTCGGCTAATGGCCTTCCTGCGTCCTGCATGGCGTTCCATTCCGGAGAGCATATTTCGCGCAGAAAAAAATTCATTTCCTCCTCGTCAGGAAATATTTTTCTATACAAATAGGCCGGATTCCAATCTACCAGTACGCCGCCAAGATCAAATATAATGGTGTGAATATTTCCTTGGTGCATGATTGTGCTGCTTATTGTTTTTTCTGCATGCCGGGCTGTACAATCTCCACGTCATCGCGCTGTTTGGATTGTGCCACGATTTTGCGCACATCCTCCAAAAGGGCCTTGGCATCGTAGATGATACCGTCTTTTATGGTGTATTTCACGCCTCCGACGCGCACCACCTCGTTTTTTTCATCCAGGCGAATGGCGCCGGTGCCGTAAAGTACCTTTAAATCCTGTAAGGGATTTTCCTCCACCAAAACAAAATCGGCGAGTTTACCCACCTCCACTGTACCAAGGTCCTTTTCCATACCTAGCGCCTGAGCACCGTACAGTGTTGCAGAGCGTATCACCTCCAGGGGATGAAAACCTGCCTCGCGCAGCAGCTCCAACTCCCTGATGAAGGCAAAGCCATACAGTTGATAGATGAACCCAGAGTCCGAACCGGCGGTTACCCTTCCCCCACGGTTTTTGTATTCGTTGATGAAGGTCATCCAGAGGCGATAATTTTCCCTCCAAACTGTTTCCTGTTCTGTGCCCCAGGAAAACCAGTAAGAACCATGAGAAATTCTGCTGGGTGAAAAAAAGCGCCATAAGGAGGGGAGTGTATATTCATCGTGCCATTCGGCTCTGCGGGTGCGCATCAGGTCGCGATTGGCCTCATAAATGTTGAAGGTGGGGTCAATGGTGAAATCAAGAGACAATAGTTCATCCATAACTTTGTTCCAGTGTTCCGACCATGGGGAGGCGGCCTGTTTCCAAAGTTTACCTGCTTCTTCAAATCGGTGTTGCTCGTTCTGGTAGTTGTAATCCAAAGGATAATCCTGAACGGTGCGCGTGGTGAATAGTGCCTCCGGTAGTCCGTACCAATGTTCCATACTGGTCAGTCCGGCTCTTGCCGATTGCAGTACATTCCATCGTGCCACATCCATTTGTGCATGGTGACATGCGGATCGTAATCCTAGTGTTTTGTTCTCTGCAAGAGCCGCAGCCATGATTTCGGGTGCTGCACCAAAAAATTTAATGCCATCTGCTCCGCGTCTGGCATTTTCGCGTACCCATTCCCGGGCTTGTTCCGCAGTGGAGATGGGGTCTTCGCTACCCATTCCAAAAACGGAATAGGCAAAAATCCTTGGAGCGGTAATTTCATTTTTGGCACTGCGCTGCTTTTGATCCAGGGTCCAGTCGAGGCCGTTTCCTGCCGATGGGTCGCGAATAGTGGTGATGCCATGACCCATCCACAATTTGAACACGTACTCAGCCGGCGTTCCCTGGCCTCTTCCTCCGATGTGCCCGTGCATGTCAATGAGCCCTGGGAGAAGGTACATGCCTTCGGCTTGCAATTCTTTTCCACCGGCTTTCAGCGCAGGGCGGCGTTTTTGGTTAATAGGTACCCCGGGATAGCCCACGGCCTGAATATCCACGATGCGGTTTTGCTCTACGACGATGTCCATTGGGCCACGCGGGGGCGAGC
>CAYTNI010000401.1:0-3137 GCA_964439115.1 uncultured Saprospiraceae bacterium | reverse complement strand
GGTCACTAGAAAATGGAAGCGGCATCGTTGTTTGAGCTCCGTAGGAGTGACACCTGACCTTTTACCTTAAATGTAATAATGACGCATGATTGGGCATAGTTATTTGCCATGGGTTGTTGTTTGTGCCGCCCCTCTGGGGCTTTTAGGGGTTAGGTGTGTTTGTTGTTCTATTGACCTTTCGCCCCTCTGGGGCTGTCTTTCTGTTCTCCGCCTGAAGTTTTGTAATTTATATTTAGCTCTGCTGGTGCTATTTGCCGTTTTTGTTATTCACATTTCGAGGCTGCAAACCAAAGGTCGCATGAAATCTTTTGGTTCAACGGTCATACCATGAAAGGCAACTTATCCATAAAGTGCTTTTCAAAACGGAATAAATTTTTCAATACGACCATTGGTTTGTCCCTTAGTTATGCAAAACAGTGGAGCACGGTGCCGATACTTTCCTGTGATGAATGCCGGTTTAGCATAGAACCAACCAGCGAACGAATATTTGTAAGTAAGCTTGCCTTGTATTTGGGTTGTTTTAGGAATTTAGGAGGATTCCCTCTCGCATACCGTAATAGCTTGCGGGTCGAAGTGAAAATGCCGATTGGCTCGCGGCACCTCCCAGGGTGTAATCGGATAGCATTAGGAGAGCGGAAAAGAAAGAAACGCCAATAGTAAGTATGATTATTCCCCGTCCTATTGGATATCCCCTGCTATATCCCCATCTTCTTGAACTTCCCGATTGCTCATCTGGAGGTATTGTGACGGCGTAAACCCGGTGAGTTCTTTAAAATTTCTGTAGAAGGACGTTCTGGAATTGAAGCCTGCTGCTGTGGCAATATCCCAGATGGTCATTTCATTGCCTTTTTCCAGCATGAGTCGTCGTGCTTCATTGACTTTGAAAGAGTTGATAAAACTCGCGAAGTTGGTTTTTCCGACAATGTTAATGGCTTTGGACACGTTAGTTCGGCTTTGCTTCACGTGCTTTGCAAGTTCATAAAGGCCGAAGCTGGGGTCTTTGTACAGCTTTTTAGTTTCTATTTTTCTCAAAATCAATTTGAATAACTCCACATCGGATAATTCAACGGAATCATCTTCGGATGATTCTGCCGGAGATTCTGGTGCTTCTATTCCTCCGGGATGAGCGTATGCCAGATTGATGTTCATCTGGAACATGGTTTTCATATTCTGTTTTAGTTTCCGGTTTTGGGCAAAAATTATACTGCCGGTGAGGGTAAGGGTTAGTAAAACCAGCAGAGCGAAGAGGAGCTGCTGATTTTTGAACCGGATATTTTGCCGCAGAACCTTGTTTTCAGCGGATAGCCTTTCCTGTTCGTAAATGGCTTTAAATTCTTCGGCTGCGATATTGGCATTGAGTCGGATGGTTTCCTTTTGGAGGGTATTGTACTCATCCATGGTGGTGGAGAAGGACTTTATATCCCCGACTGCGGCATAGTATTTGGCGAGCTCGAGGGTAGCTTCTTCCATGTGCTCTCTTCTTCCGGAAATACGGGTGAGTCGGATGGCTTCCAGGGCATATTCCCTGGCCATAGGTAGGTTTTTGCCGGAAAGGATGACATTTTGGCTCTGGTGAATCAGCGCGGGGACGATGAATTTGTCAAATTTGTTAGCCTGCGCCATGTCCATGGCTTGTTGCATGTATTTGGAGGAAGCCTGAAAATTATTTTGTTTTTGTTCAATGGTGGCCATATTGACAAGAGCGGCAACGATGTAGTAGGTGTCGTTCAGTTCGGTAAAACCTTTTAGGGCGGCTTGAGTGTGGTAGAAACCCTTGTCTAATTGATTGTCGTAGGTATAGTATTTGCCGAGATTCAGGTGGCAGGTAATGGTTAGGTCAGTTGACCTGGAGCCTTGCATGGCTTTTTGTGTAAGTGCGATAGCTTCTTTGTAATTCCCAAGTTCAAATTCCAGTCCTGCCATGTTCACCCAAAGATCCAGGATGGACTCCTGGTCGTTCAGTTGCTCACTGATTTTCAGGGCTTGCCGGAAAGCATTCAGGGCTTCCGGGAGTTTGCCTATGTGAATTTGGCTGGCACCAATGTTATTGAGAACCTGGTTTTTTAAGTGAGGAGAATTATTAACCAGCGGGTGGTTCAGTATTTTTTCAAAAAAACTGACCGAAACCCTATACCGAGCCTTGTAGTATTCTATGGTGCCCAGCAGAAAATAGTTGTTGACAAGGGCGGTATCTGAAGTCAAATCTGATTTTTGCAGTTTATCCAGCATGTGGTAACCCAGAGAGTCTGCTTTTTGAAGTTCATTGGAATTGAGGTATTGAAAAGCCCGGTCAGACATGTTTTTGAACTCCGAAGCAGGTATCTGTTGAGCGTACAATCCCGTACCTGCAATTATTACGCAAAAGATTATGCTATTCAGGCGCATCATGGACTAGAATTTTTGCCGAGGAAAAAAGCAAGTGCAAAAATGGGGGCTTTGGTTCTAAAACCGTTATTTAAAATTCTCAAAATCGCAGGGATACCAAAAAAAATCTTTTGAGATATTTTAAGAGTGGACAGAACCCCTGGGTTCCAACAGGATGCTATGGCAATAGGAAAATTCCATCTATTAATAATCTCTTTCTCGAAAGGAATTTACAGACTGAAGAGGATTGGAGGCCGTGGAGAAGTTTTTGTTGAGTAATGGATGGGGTAATTCTATGAATTCAACTTTCGGAATTTATGGCTTGCATGGCTGTCATCTGTTCGATACCCATAGTGCCCGGGGAGCCTTTTTTGATACTTTCCCTATCCAGTTTTTCTCAAGTCTGCAGAAAAAAGATGAGTTGGTACAATCTGTACGAATCGGTACACTGGAAATAATACGGTAAGAGTAGGTTTGGATTCATATTTGCCGACGGAATCCAGCTTCACGACGGGTGTTATGGGTTTCGGATATTTTTTCAGTTAACTCAACAAATCAAGTCATGAAAAACCGAATTTTACCGGAGATGTCTTGCGGCATCGCATTTGAGTGCCCAGGCCACTTTTCTATGCTTTTAAGAGCCGGCGTGCTTCTTTTATCCATGTTCATTTTGCCTGGTGCTCAGCTACTTGCCCAAACCGCAATTGGGGGTAATACACCGGATAACTCCGCCATGCTGGATGTGCAGAGTACGGACAAAGGGGTATTATTTC
>CAYTNI010000400.1:0-3141 GCA_964439115.1 uncultured Saprospiraceae bacterium | reverse complement strand
AGCTGTTTTAGGGAGGTCGGTCTTGTCTGTAAGAGGCAGGATACATCCGGCGGAGGCAATACGCCCTTCACTTAGGACAAGTGCTCCGTCGTGGAGCGGACTTTCTTTCTGAAAAATGCTTTCCATCAGAAAGGCAGTGATCTCGGCATCCAGCATGGTACCATTGCTCACTAAACCTTCGAGCTTCACTTTACCGGCACAGACGATTATCGCCCCGGTTTTTTTGCGGCTCATGCGGAGAATTGCACTGGATACTGCCGAAATCTGTTTTTCCCTCTGTCGTACTTTCGGCAAATTGGTATTCAGGAGGGCGCCCAGCATTCGCGCCTGCCGTTTAAAAGCCGTATTTCCCAAAAAGAGGAGAATGCGCCGTATCTCCTGCTGGAAGATGATGACTAAAATAATTACGCCTACATTGACAAACTGATCGAGAATAGCCGACAAAAGATCCATTTGCAGGCGATCCACCAGCCACCATACCCCATAAAGCACCAGCAATCCGGCAAAAATTCTGTAGGCAATGGTGCCACGGAGCAGTTTGTAAAGCTGGAAAATCAAAAATCCAACAATCAAAATGTCCAGTACATCCCAAATCTTAACATTCAAAAATCCTACCTGAAAAAGGAATGTACCAATCATCGAGTACCCGGCAAGCATCCATACCATAGCATTATCTGTATGTAACATCCCACAAAAAAAATCAATATTTTATGGCTTGACGAAAAAAAATGACTTATATTTGCCTCAGTTCCCAAGAAAACCGATTTACATGTCGAACAGCAAGAGCTTGGCTGCGGGAATGATGGCTATCACACTAATTCTTACTGGTGCTTCCTTTGCCTTGGAAGCCCAGGAAATTCGCAGCAACGAAAAAGGCGAAAAAATAACCGTCAACCCGGACGGTTCGTGGCAATATTTCAATGTGTTTGGTCCTACGGAAGAAATCTTCCAGACCGGCATGCGCGGAACAAAACCACAGCAACTCGCCGAAAAATATCCTGTATTCAACGGAGAAATATCCCCTATGGATCTTGCGTTTTCCATCCCTGAATCTTATGCGCGCAGCATTGCCGTGCGCAGTGCCCAGGTGGCATCGGAAGCGAGAGCCATTGCTCAAAAACGCGCTTTTGTCGCACAACTACAGCGGGAAAAGCTCGGAAAAGACCTCGCCTCCCTCATTCGAACCAATGCACCCGAGGTAGATATCCGGTTCCTGAAATATAAAATTCAGGCTGCAAAGGCTTCCGAAAATGGCAGTCAGCTCGAAGCCATCTACGCCGGTGAGGCCGTAGCCGCAGCTGAGCAACTTACGCCCAAGGGAGTCTATCTCAATAAAATGCGCAGCTAGCAACGCCGCCGGGAAAAATACTTCCGCAATGCTCCGTTTGAAGAGTTCTCACTTCAGAACTCCGAATTTATAGCCGGTTTGGTACTTGCCGGCAATGATACTGACCTTCCCGCGGGCGTCAATGAAGCATGGCCAAATACCCCTTCACCCGAGTGTATGGTATCTTTTGAGGGTATGGATCCCATCATGCAACAACACCGCCGTGAAGTACAAAAGCAAACCCTTTTCACGTTTACTGACAACCGCCTGCGACCCATTCTCAAAGAGAAGGAGTACCTACAATGCCGCGGTAACATCAGTAGCTTAGGGAATCAAAAATTCATTTCGCTGGAATTTTCCTTTGCCTATCCTAACTCCCGGGAGGCTTATGGATTTATAGAAAAAGGAAGTATCCTGACTGTCAAGCTCCTCAATGGAGAATATGTCAACCTTCGTTCCGGCAAAATGGATCGCGGTAGTTTTGACACTGACACCAACCTCCTCACCTACAATGTCAATTACCCGATTGATGAAAGCCAAATCAATCTGTTGCGTTCCAACGAACTAGATAGCATTCTCGTTTTTTGGAGCAGTGGTTTTGAAGAATACGAAGTGTTTGAGGTTGACTTTTTCATCAACCAATTTGCTTGTCTGGAAAAATGACCGAAACCAAAAAGGAACAGGAACTCAAAGCTGTCCAAATGTTGGGGCTTCAGTTGCCTACAGACCCTAGATGGGTCAATCTCGCTGAAATGGACCTTGAGGAAATCCTCACAGATCATGCTTACTGCGAGCAAAAGGCTGCCACTTCCTGTATTTCGCTCATTCAACAATACCCTGATAAACCCGAAATGGTGCGGGAGCTGGCTCCGATTGTCACAGAAGAATGGGGGCATTTCCGAGCTGTACTTGCAGAACTGGACAAACGGGGCCTAAGGTTGGGTCGGCAGCGCAAAGACGAGTACGTCAATGCCCTGCTGCAATTCCAACGAAAGGGCGGCAGCAGAGAGGATGCACTCCTCGAGAAACTGCTGGTTTGCGCCCTGATTGAAGCCCGAAGCTGTGAGCGATTCCGCCTGCTTTCCCTTTACATCAACGATAGTGGATTGAAGGATTTTTACCATCGCTTCATGGTATCAGAAGCCGGTCATTACACCCTGTTTATTGAACTGGCCCGCCAGTATGCGGGTGAGGAAAAAGCCAGAAAGCGCTGGCAGGAATACCTCTCCAGGGAAGCAGAAATCATGCAGGAACTCGAATTGCGAGGCGACAGGATGCACTAGTCCACCAGCTCGAAACGGAAGTCGTTAAATCTCACGATATTTACATACCTGTTTTCAAACTGCCGGATGGGCGGAAATTCTCTGTCGGCATAACCGGGCATGGCCAAAGGTAAAATTCCAAAGCGCGTGTGAAGCCCCTGACCGGGATCTTCAGAAACCGCATATTGAAATCGCGTCCCGTATTTTTGCAACATTTTACAGGCATAAAGGGTCAAGTCATATCCCATGAAGGACTCCAGAGCGGGAAGCTGACCGTTCTGCTGAATATATTTACGCCGGAAATCTGTCACCGCCCACTGCTCCGAGTCCACAAAATAGCTGGTGCTGAGATGCAGATTAAGTCTTTGATAGAGGTTTAAATCAATGCGATCATACTCCATCCACTGAGGCATGCCAAAAACGGTAATTTCCTCAGAATCTCCGTTTAACTGATCGAGCTGGCGCAACAGGTCTTGTATAAGGCTCTCACTCGACCATGAAGCTATGATGACGGCTAGGGTATCACTACCTTCCACGATTGGCTGAGCGTTA
>CAYTNI010000399.1:0-3155 GCA_964439115.1 uncultured Saprospiraceae bacterium | reverse complement strand
ATCACATCGTCCACCGAGATTGTCCGCGAAGTATATGGTTTGGACATTCTACCCAATCCAAGTCCGCGAGGGATGGGCCAACTTGCGTTCCAGCTTCCCAGAGGTGCTGATGTGCGCATAGATATCCTCGACATTACGGGAAGAACCATCCAAAGTGGCCTCCTGAATGGACGGCTCCCTGGTGGAGAACATATAACGGATTTACCCGGCAATATTCTTCCCGGCGTGTATCTCATTCGCCTTCAGGTGGACAATCAGGTGGAAGTTAAAAAATGGGTGGTGCACTAAAGGCGTTTAGCGATTGTAAAATCGCTGCAACTCGGGAAAGCTATTGGCGTAATTCCTGGCCTCGTTGCGTTCCATGCGGTAACCATATATATAGGTGGTGATGTATGCACTGGCCACTCCCTGCGCGATCAGAGTTTTGCGAAACTGTTCCGCTTCGTTCCAGGAAGTGAATGCGCCTGTTGTGTAGCGGTAGTAATCCACGCCGTAGCTTTTTTCCACCATGGGATTGGGACTCCGGGTGGCGCTCATATTTTTGTTTTCTCCCTTTAGGGAGCTGATTTGCACTTTGAAAACTAATGGTGCATCCATCTTTTTTTCATAAGAGATGCTGGACAAAACTTCAGCCGGCAGGGAAGCAGGAGGTGCATTTTTCCCGGGAGCGGGCACCCAGTTGAAAGCAAGCAGGTATTTGCCCCCCTCCGGGAGATCCCACTGGGCCTGCACAGCGCGGTAAAAGATCCGGTTGGAGGCTATTCCTTTGCGTTCCAATTGAGCGATGACAGCCTCAGCAGTGCGCATAGCGGCGAATAGGGAAACCCCGGGGGTATTGTCTTTTTTGACAAATAGCGTAATTACCGCTTTGCAGTCGCTTTCCCTTTGGAGCAATGCGCTGATGGCATCGAGTTCTTCCTTAAAATTATCAGGTTTGGCCAAAATTTGATCTGCCGCTTTCCAAACGGTAGCATTGCCTACCGAGCGCGGTGCAGACTCCACGGTTTCCGGCATCGAGGCCGGTGCTGCCGGCTGAGATTCCTGCTGTACAATCTCCGCCGGAGGCTCGATGACGGAAGGAGCCGGTTGTACCACCACGGGCCTTGCGGGGATGGGCGTTTCCGAGGGCGGATGCTGAACCACAATATCCTGGGGAACACCAGAAGGAGAAGGATTTGGCGTGGGGGTCAATGCCACATCCGTCTTCGGAGGGGGTGCCGGCTGGGGATCTGACAGAGATACCTGGTTTTGGGGCGCGGTCGGAGTATTGGAAACAGCCACTGGCGGTGGTGGCATAAACGCGGCTTCCACTTCAGGTTCCTGTTCTAATATTTCGTTGAAATAGGCCGCATAGATATCTCTTTGCCCCAGGCCTCCCTGACGATTAGACGAAAAGAAGGCGCTGAAGCGGTCTCGGGACAGCCGAAAATGGGTTTCATCAGCGGCAGAGTTTACCGGCAGCCCGAGGTTTTGGGGTGCTGCCCATCGTCTGTTGCCGCTATCCCAATGACTTTTGAAAATATCCAGCCCCCCGATGCTGCCGTCGGTATTATTGGAGCTAAAGAACAAGGTCTTTCCATCGCGCAGCAAAAAGGGAGATGTTTCGTCAAATGCAGAATTGATAGGCGCACCCAGATTTTCAGGCGTAGTCCATCTTCCATCCACCAAAACGGTTTTAAATAAGTCATAGCCGCCGAAGCCGCCGCGCTGATTGCTTGCAAAAAGGATTAGGGAATCAGAAAACCATTGAAAGGATACCTCCCCCTGGCTGGGGTCAAAAGGCACTGAAAAAACCGCCGGTGGGTATGTTCCTATACTGGATTGCCGAAAAGTATCCACCAGGAGCTCTCCCTTCTGGAGGGTGTTGCCCCTGAAGAACGCCATTACATTTCCAATGCTGTTCAAATCAGCCAGTACTTCGTGGCGCGGTGTACTCAATGGCAAAGCGAGCGGTTGCACTTGCGACCACTTGCCGGAGTAGAGCCGGCAACTGTACATGTCGGCCGTAAATTTGCCGTTTTGTGTATCGGGATTCCCGTAAGCATCGCGGCGATCGCCCTGGTTGCCTTCGCGTACAGCCGTAAAATAGAGTCTGTCAATAAACACAGGGCTTGGTACAGGGCCGAATTCATCCCCGGAAGAATTGACCTCGTTGCCCAGATTTTCAACAAATGCCAGAGGGGTTTTGAATTTTAAATCCATCCCGTTTTGGCAGCGGCGCACCTCATTCCAGACAGCGCGACGATAAGGGTTATTGTCGGGAAGTGTCTTGAGGTACTTTTTATACTGTTGGGCTGCTTCTGCAAATTCGTGACGAGCATGAAGAATTTTGGCCAGATACAATCTGCATTCCGGAAAGGGATAGCGATCGCCATAAGCGAGTGCCTTGAGTTGGGTCAGGGCCTCTTCGTGCAGATGGAGGTGGTAATTGGTAACTGCCAGCAAGAATCGGCCTTCCTTATCCTCCCGAGTCAATTCACGGTTTCCGACAAGCAGGCTCTTAGCTTCCGCGTACTTTCCTGAGGCAAGTAGTTCCCGCACCTGTTGCTTGGCGTCTGGATAGGGCGTTTGAGCATGATTTGGCGAAAATGCCGAAATGACAAAAAAAGCGATCAGGGTAAGGCGCCACACCATGGAAAGGGTTTTTTATTGTAGTGACTTTTATGTTCTCGACTCCATTGCCCCGAAAAATGCGCATGGCCAAAGTACCCTGCAATCAGAAGGGGCGCTTGGGATCGAATTGTTCCAAATAATCGCCAATTCTCCGCAGGAAGGAGCCCCCGAGGGCGCCGTCCACTACGCGGTGGTCGTATGAAAGTGATAAAAACATCATTTGTCGCACCGCAATCAGGTCTCCATAAGGGGTTTCCACCACGGCGGGTTTCTTCCTGATGGCTCCCACCGCCAGGATGGCCACTTGTGGCTGGTTGATGATGGGGGTACCCATGACATTGCCGAAAGTGCCGACATTGGTGATGGTAAAGGTTCCCCCCTGAATTTCTTCAGGCTTAAGCTGGTTGTTGCGTGCACGGCTGGCCAGGTCATTTACCGATTTGGTAAGGCCGGCTAAGCTGAGCTGATCGGCATTTTTTATGACTGGCACAATGAGGTTGCCATTGGGCAACGCTGTAGCCATACCGATATGAATATCCTTT
>CAYTNI010000398.1:0-3155 GCA_964439115.1 uncultured Saprospiraceae bacterium | reverse complement strand
CTGGACTGCTGGAGGAGGTACATGTCACCGGAATCACAGGTTCAACCGGCGCCGGGCAGGCACTGTCTCCCAGCACGCATTTCAGTTGGCGCACCCACAATGTGTCGGCATATAAAACACTTACCCACCAGCATCTTGCCGAAATAGAAGAAACCCTGCAAGCCATTGCTCCGCAAGGCCGTCCCGCGCCTGATGTTCATTTCGTTCCCTGGCGTGGACCCTTCGCCCGCGGTATTTTTGTCAGCGCTGTCGCCCGTTGCCGTATGGACTTAACTTCCATCAAGGCCTTGTATCAGCGCTTCTATGCGGATGCACCCTTTACCCACCTTTCAGAGGGCTCTTTAGACCTCAAACAGGTGGTTCAAACCAACAAGTGCATCCTCCAACTGGAGCAGACAGAAAACATGCTTGTGGTGCATGCCGCCATAGACAATTTGCTAAAAGGGGCTTCCGGACAGGCTCTCCAGAATATGAATCTGATGTTTGGCCTTGATGAAACGCTTGGACTGAGGTTGAAACCTTCCGGATTTTAAGGTACTTTCTATACGTGTAAAAGATGAAACCATTTGACGTCTATCCGCTTTTCGACATTGAGCCGGTCAAGGCACAAGGCTCCTGGATTGAGGACAAGTCAGGGCGAAAATTCCTGGATTTGTATGGCGGCCATGCCGTAATTTCAATTGGACATAGTCATCCTCACTACGTGGATGCCTTAGAAAAGCAACTGCATGCAATTGCTTTCTATTCCAATTCAGTACATATCCCCCTTCAGGAGCGCTTCGCCGAAGTTCTCGGGCGAATGTCCGGATATCCGAATTATCAATTGTTTCTGTGCAATTCCGGCGCGGAGGCCAACGAAAATGCCCTTAAACTTGCCTCCTTCCACAATGGCAGGAAAGAAATTATTGCGTGCACAAACAGCTTTCACGGCCGCACTTCTCTCGCCGTGGCCGCCACAGATGACCCTAAAATCGTATCTCCTGTCAACGAAACCACTCATATCCGCTTCCTGCCGTTAAACGACATCAATGCCCTTGAAGGACAGGTTACCTCCAAAACCTGCGCGGTCATCGTGGAGGGTATTCAGGGCGTTGGTGGGGTTTACGTGGCATCAGAGGAATACCTGCAACGCATCCGCCAATTGTGCAACGACACAGGCGCTATCATGATTCTTGACGAGGTGCAATCGGGCTATGGGCGCTCGGGCAAATTTTTCGCCCACCAGTATGCCGGGGTAAAACCTGACCTTATCACGGTGGCCAAGGGCATGGGCAATGGATTTCCTGTAGGCGGCGTGCTCATCAGCCCCATTTTTGAAGCGCGGCATTCCATGCTCGGCACCACCTTTGGCGGCAATTATCTCGCCTGTGCTGCCGGCCTTGCGGTGCTGGAGGTCATAGCACAGGAGTCGCTGCTCGACCATACTACCCGCATGGGCGACTTCCTTTTCGAGTCCATGCGCCATTTTCCAAGAGTGAAAGAACTCCGCGGAAGGGGTTTGATGATTGGCGTGGAGCTCGACGAGCCTTGTGCCGGGGTGCGCCGGCAACTGCTGTTTGAAGAAGGGATTTTTACCGGAGCCTCCTCGCAAAAAAATACCTTGCGGTTACTGCCGGCACTTAACCTGAGCCAGACAGATGCCGAATTTTTCCTCGAAGCCTTCGAAAAAGTGCTGAAAAATCATTAATTCTTCCTATTTTTGAGAAACCTTGTCCCATGAAAAGATTCACCTCCATACACGACGTGCCGGATCTCAACCGGCTGCTGGAGCTCGCCGAGCGTTTTCGCCGCGATCCCTGGCTCCTTGCTGATCTGGGTCGGCGAATGACCATTGGACTGGTATTTTTGAATCCTTCGCTTCGCACCCGCCTCAGCACCCAAAAGGCCGCCCAATCTCTAGGCATGAATGTCATGGTGATGAATATGGACAAGGAAGGATGGGCACTCGAACTGGAGGACGGAGCCGTCATGAATGGAACCTCCGTAGAACACATCAAAGATGCCGCCGCAGTCATGGGGCAATACTGCGATGTGATCGGACTCCGTGCCTTCCCGGGTTTGAAAAGCCGCGAAGAAGATTACAGCGAAAAGCTGATGGAACAATTCATCGCCTACGCTCAAAAGCCATTCGTCAGTCTGGAATCAGCAACCCGGCATCCACTGCAAAGTCTGGCCGATCTGCTGACCATCCGCGAGTATTGGCCGCACCCGCAACCGCCCAGGGTAGTACTCACCTGGGCACCCCATATCAAGGCATTGCCCCAGGCAGTACCCAACTCATTCGCCGAGTGGATGTCGGGAGCACCGGTGGATTTCGCCATCGCTCATCCCAAAGGCCTGGAACTTGACGAATCCTTTACGCGGGGAGCCACGATTTACCACAACCAGCACGAGGCCCTTGAAAATGCCGATTTTGTTTACGTCAAAAACTGGTCGTCCTTTCACGATTACGGCAAGCCCTTTTTAGAAGGACAGGATTGGCTGCTCAGTCCTGATAAACTAACACATACCCGCTCTGCCCGGATTATGCACTGCCTCCCCGTGCGCCGCAACGTGGAACTCAGCGATGCCCTGCTCGACGGACCTCAATCCCTTATTTTGGCCCAGGCTCGCAACCGCGTCGTGGCAGCACAAGCGGTACTCACCGAATTGATATCATCCCAAATTTCCTGAGGTGCACGACTTGTATGTCATTAAGATTGGCGGCAATGTGGTGGACAACCCGTCGGCTTTGGCATCCTTCCTGGATGCCTTCTCTGGTATCCAGGGGTATAAAATACTCGTTCACGGCGGCGGAAAAAAGGCAACTGCGCTGGCCGAGCGCCTCGGTATTCCGGTGCGCATGCAAGAGGGCCGACGGATAACGGATTCGGAAACCCTGGATATTGCCGTGATGGTGTATGCAGGATTAATCAACAAACAACTCGTAGCCGCTCTGCAGGCCCGCCAATGTAAAGCTATCGGTATCTGTGGTGCCGATGGAGGCTGTCTGCCGGCAAAGCGCCGCCCCGTGGGTGCGGTAGATTTTGGCCTGGTAGGGGATATTAAGGCCGGCGAGGTGGACACCGGATTTTTCTCCGGACTGCTCGAAGAAGGCATTACCCCTGTTTTCGCACCCTTGACCCATGACGGCAATGGCCAGTTGCTGAATACCA
>CAYTNI010000397.1:0-3161 GCA_964439115.1 uncultured Saprospiraceae bacterium | reverse complement strand
GATAGCATGCTTGATTTCGCCTATGGCGGCATCACGAGGAAGCACACCGGAAAGGGCAAAAAAGCATGTTTGCATGATGGTATTGATACGGTTGCCCATACCAGTTTGCCGGGCAACCGCGTTGGCATCAATCACAAAAAGACGTAGCTTCTTCTCTATAAGGTCTTTTTGAACAGGCCGGGGCAAATAATCCCAAACGACCTCCCGATCATACGGGGAATTGAGCAAAAAAGTGCCGCCTGGCCTCAGCGCGTGTAGCATATCCGATTTTTCCACGAAGTTGAACTGGTGACAAGCCACAAAGTCGGCTTCGCGCACCAGATACGGCGCACGGATAGGCCGTGGACCAAACCGAAGGTGAGAAACTGTACGAGCGCCTGATTTCTTGGAGTCATAGACGAAATAGCCCTGAGCAAACAAAGCCGTATTCTCCCCGATAATTTTGATACTGTTTTTATTGGCACCCACTGTACCATCAGCGCCCAGTCCGAAAAAAAGCGCCTGACGCCATTCCGGGTCATCGAGGTGAAAAGTTTTGTCATAAGGGATACTGGAATATGTCACATCATCCTGAATACCAAGCGTGAAATGGTTTTTGGGAACGATTTGGCAAAGTTCGTCAAATACTCCTTTTACCATGGCCGGGGTGAACTCCTTGGAGGAAAGTCCGTAACGACCTCCAATGATACGCGGCATTTTGGATAAAAGCCCCAAATTCCAGGCTTCCACCATGGAGGCTACCACATCCTGATAAAGTGGTTCGCCTAAAGCTCCCGGTTCCTTGGTGCGGTCTAGCACCGCAATCCTGTGGATTCTGGAGGGTAAGACATCCAGTAGATATTTGAGCGAAAAAGGCCTGAACAATCTAACCTGAACCACCCCGACTCTTTTGTCCTGGCGGGCCAGGAACTGTGCTGTTTCGGCAGCCGTTTCGGAACCCGAGCCCATAATGACAATGATATTGTCTGCCTCGGGATGCCCATAAAATTCAAAAGGTTTGTAATTCCGCCCTGTAAGCCGGCCAAATTTATCCATTGCCTCTGCCACAATATCCGGGGCGTGCTGGTAATAGGGATTCACAGTTTCCCGCCCCTGAAAATAGACATCAGGGTTCTGGGCCGTGCCTCGGATTACCGGATTATCAGGATTAAGCGCTCTTTTTCTGTGGGCGTGGACGAGGTTATCGTCAATCATTTCCCGGATAACCTCATCGGGAATCAGGAAAATTTTGTTGACTTCATGGGAGGTTCTAAATCCATCAAAGAAGTGTATAAAAGGAATTCGTGACTTCAAAGTAGCCGCCTGAGCAATGAGCGCCATATCGTGAGCTTCCTGTACACTTCCGGAAGAAAGCATGGCAAAGCCCGTAGTTCTCGCGGCCATTACGTCACTGTGGTCACCAAAAATGGAGAGCCCCTGAGCGGCTAAAGAGCGGGCAGCCACATGGAAAACAGCAGGAGTAAGTTCACCTGCAATTTTATACATATTGGGCAACATGAGCATCAAGCCCTGCGACGCTGTAAAGGTAGTAGTTAAGGCTCCGGCCTGAAGAGCACCGTGAACCGTCCCGGCTGCCCCGGCTTCACTTTGCATTTCGACTACATCCGGCACATTGCCCCAAATATTGGTGATACCTTTTACCGTCCATTCATCAGCAAACTCCGCCATGGCGGAGGATGGAGTTATCGGGTAAATCGCACATACTTCATTTACCCGATAGGCAATGTAGGCGGTAGCCTCATTGCCATCCAGAGTAATGACGGCGGGTTGTTTGTGTTTTTCCATGGTTCAAAGTTTGGGTTCTGATGTCATTTCAATGGCGTGACAGGGACACTGTTCGGAGCATACCGCACAGCCTGTACACAGATCGAAGTCAAATTTATAGCGCTTACCAGGCCCTAATTTTATGATGGCATCTTCCGGGCAAGCGCCGAAGCAACCATCGCATTCAAAGCAGTTGCCGCAACTCAGGCAGCGCTGAGCCTCATATCTTGCCTGTTCCTCGCTGAGCCCGGCCACAATTTCGTCAAAGGTTTGGACAGCGGTTTCTTCCGGCAGATGCGACTGTTCGGATTTTGGAGCTTGCGTTTTGTACCAAATGTGCAATCGCTCAAACCCAACCAAAGGGTGCTTGGGAAGTGGTACCCAGGGTTTTTGGCGCAGCCAGGCGTCAATGTAGCGTGCTGCTTTTTTCCCGTGGCCCACCGCTACGGTGACCGTTCGATCACTGGGCACCATATCTCCACCGGCAAAGACACCTTCGCTTCCGGTCATCATATCCGTACCAACCACTACCGTACCGTCATCTTTGAACGCAATACCTGGAACACGGCGTAAAAATGCGGTATCTGTATCCTGACCTAAAGCGAGAATCAGGGCATCGGCTTCTATGGTTTCAAATTCACCGGTTGGCACGGGCTTTCCATTTTCAACCCGCATCACTTCCACGGTAAAGGTCGTGTGGTCAATCTCTTTGATGGTGCGCAGCCAATGGATTTTCACCCCTTCCTGCAGCGCTTCATCGGCCTCAAAGTCGTGCGCGGGCATATTTTCCCTGTCGCGACGATATATAATGAGCGCCTCGTCGGCACCCAGTCGCTTGGCGGTTCTTGCAGCATCCATTGCGGTATTGCCACCGCCGTAGATGGCTACCCGACGTCCAAGTTTAGGCGCCAGGCCTAACTCTACCTCGCGCAAATAAGAGACCGCATCCAGAATCTGTCCTGCATCACGTGCAGGAATGCCCGTTTTTTTACCAATATGAGCGCCTACGGCCACGAAAACAGCATCAAAATGGCCAGCTTGCTTTTCCAGAAGAATATCCTCTACTTTACGGTTAAGATGGATTTTTACACCCATGTCTTCTATCCGCTGAATCTCTGACATGAGAATATGCCGCGGAAGCCGATATGCAGGAATACCGAAATGCATCATCCCTCCAGGAAGAGGGCCGGCTTCGAAAATTTCCACCTCGTGGCCAAGACGCGTCAAATGATAGGCGGCTGAAAGTCCAGAAGGGCCGGCTCCAACCACCATGACTCTCTTCCCTCCGGGAATAGGCTGAAATTCCGGCTTCCACTGGTGTTCTATGGCGGAATCACCCAGAAACCGCTCCACGGCATGAATGCTGACAGTGGAATCCAGAAAGTTGCGGTTGCAGG
>CAYTNI010000396.1:0-3164 GCA_964439115.1 uncultured Saprospiraceae bacterium | reverse complement strand
CCCATCAACATACGCGCGTTAGGTTTCGTACCTATTACTTCCCCAATGCTGCAGAAGATAGAAGCTCAAATCAATTAGATGCTACCGAAATGGAAGACGAAGCGGTGGTAGAAAGTGTACAACTTGGTATCCGGTCAAGATACTACCAATCGGGCCGGTTTTCCCCAAGCCAAGAACCGGGAGTACACCACTTTCACCGACTGATACAGCAGTTCATGACGCCTGAGACTACTGCTGCGGCACCATAAACTCCCATGCACTTCGATAAATGCCGAATTTCTCGCAATAGGCCATCAAATCACTGAAAAAGGTATTCTGACCAATAGTGCCACTGTCACCCACAATCACCAGGAGTTTCCGGGCACGCGTCATAGCGACGTTCATCCGGCGATAATCGCTAAGAAAGCCTAATTCGCCTTTGGTATTCGATCTGACGAGAGAAATGTAAATTATCTCGCGTTCCTGCCCCTGAAAACCGTCTATAGTTTGAATCGTGAGCGGTAAAAGTGCCAGCAAAGGGTCATCCTCGGTGGATTTTTGCATAAATTCTACTTGCTCGCGATAGGGGGAAATAATGCCCACAGAGGGCAATGGTCTGTCGTGATGCGCTTCAATAATTTGATAAAGGTGCTCGCGGAGGATATAAAATTCTTCAGGGTTAAAGCGACTCATACTCCCGGGAGGAGTTTGTTCGTCAAATCCACATCCGGCGGTATCAATAAATTCAAGTGGAAAGTGTGTACCTATATTTAAGGTGTGGTGCCGTACTGATTCATGAGCTTTCAGACGATTGTGGTAAAACTTTCGATTGGAAAAACCCATAATGGCCTCGTGCATCCTATACTGTACTTCCAGCATAGGCGATTCGGGAATGCGCGCCAGCATCCTCTCCATGAGGGTGGTGTCGAAGCCTCCCCGACGGGCTGCTTCCGACTTTACAGTAGGGGGTAATTGGAAGGGATCCCCTGTAAGTATTACCCTGGAGGCTTTGGTGATGGGAATCCAGGAGGCGGGTTCCAATGCCTGGGAAGCCTCATCCATCACCACGGTGCGGAAATGGCGTTTGTCCAACACTTTTTGACTAGCACCAACCAAGGTACAAGTCACCACCTGAGCCCCATCGAGGATTTGTTCGATGATACGGTCTTCCAACGTATCAGCCCAATCTGATAATTGCGCTGCTTCCTCCATGAGTTGCCGGCGTTCACTCCGCTCCTCATGGCCAAAGTGCCGTCGGTATCTGTGTGCCTGTCGGCGACACTCTGCAGCCTGAATGCGCACTTTTTTGACATTTTTACTTTCCGGATGACCAGCAGCAAGTACATCTAAAGTATGAGAAAGAATACTCTCATCC
This sequence comes from uncultured Saprospiraceae bacterium, assembly GCA_964439115.1. Lineage (GTDB taxonomy): Bacteria > Bacteroidota > Bacteroidia > Chitinophagales > Saprospiraceae > UBA2329. Next base: position 1,810 of record CAYTNI010000396.1, on the reverse strand, counting down.
ACCCGGGAGATATTGCCAATGCGCACCACAAAAAGACCCTGCGCTGCAAGGCGTTCAGTAAGCAAATCCACAGCGGTATTGCTTGGCGCGCATACCAGTACGCATCGCTCTGTCTGGGTCAGTAATTTTACGGCTTGTACGATTGTAGTTGTTTTACCTGTACCGGGTGGGCCGTGAATGATGCCCACATCGCGCGCAGCGAGCGTTACAGCAATGGCTTTTTGTTGAGAAAGATTTAACCCGGGAATTGCCGGTGGAGCCAAAGGAGGACCGAATTCCGGAACCTTGTTTCCACACAAGATGGCGCGAAGCTCTGCAAGGCGACCTTTTTTGGCCTGGATAACCTTAGCGAGCGCCTTTTCCATTTCCTGATAGCTCCTTTCGTCGAATAGGAGATCCACCCCGATGGAGCCACGGTCGGCCCATTCCGGAACGTCCTGTGCATTCAGAATAATCTTCATCCGGTTTTTGGCCACAAAGTGTACCACTCCGCTGAATTCAGGCCGATGTACCCCTTCCAGGCGCGTAAAGAAGGACACGGTTTTGCCTTCGCGAAACTGATGTTCGCTTTTTTCACCTGGCGACCTTTCCACTACCACAAAGGCACGGTCACCAATGGTGTATCCCTGTTGCACCAAGGTAAGCGGATACCAGGTGAATCCTTCCTCTTTTCTAGCCTCCAGGCTCAGTTGCTGCACTTTTTTCCGAAAAAACAGGAGATCTTCCTCTTTTTCCTGTTGCAACAGCGCTTTGAGGTGCTCGAGGTGTTCCAGCGCCTCCATGAATTAATCCTTCTCCCTGGGCACGGAGCGTTCGGCAGCATCGGCCTTTATGGTATGGCCAAAAAATATCGCATTGGCCAATAGTTTATTGGTGCCGTACCAAAAAGCTCTAAAATTGGTATTGTCTGCAAAGGCAATACTGCGACCTCTGCCCACTGCACTGACGATAGCTCCTGCAGAATTTTTGACCTGGTCGAGATATTTACTGTGCAGATATCCACTCAATGGAGGTGTTGCCGTATAAACAAGGGGGGTAGCATAGGGATTGCGGGCATGCTCAAAGTATAGGTTATTGCTGCGGAAAACAGGCAATCGCTCCCGCAGATAGCCATAGCCCAGAGGGTGAGAGATATCCAGAAGATTTTCAAAGATTACCCCGGACGTTTGCATGGAACCAAAGTCATTGTCAACACTTCCGTAAGGACGCCTTGCCTTTTGTTCTTCAGTTTTTTCTTTGCGGGACTCTGCAAAAGACAGTCCATTTTGCCTGGCCCATTGCACTGCCTCCTGGTAGGTGATGAGTACCCCTCCGTTTTGGAGCCAGGTGCGCAGTTTTTCAGCATTAAGCGAGCCATAACTACCATCGGCAAGGATAATCACGTTATACCGTTCGAGGCTGATTCGGCTCATAGCAGCAACATCCACCTTGGTAACGCGCATGTCGTAACGCTGATCCAGCAAGTGCCATACTTCTCCGGCATCCAGGCTGTTAACACCCTCTCCGGTGGCCAGCAGGATTTCAGGTTTTTTGAGACTCACGAAATTGGCGCTACCAAGGTCGATTCCCTCGGGGGTGAGTCCGGTGTCCATATCCCAAAAAGATACACCAGCCAACTGAGAGGCCTTGGTGACCAGTTCATGAACCTGATCCGGATTTTTGGTTTGTTCGGCTACGGATAACAAGATGGTTCCCGGAGCAAAAGAGTGCCCCTTGATGGAGAAAGGCTGTGCTGCAACCTTGAGGCGCAAGCCCTGGCCAAGTAAAAACTGTAGTGCTTTGCGTGCGAAATATTCATTCCACTCCATGA
>CAYTNI010000395.1:0-3172 GCA_964439115.1 uncultured Saprospiraceae bacterium | reverse complement strand
CCTTCAGGCCAGCCCCATAACGCCAAATCCCAATAACTCCTACTACCTACGGGTAGTACTTAAAATTCACCCCCGCCCCAAAGCCAATTTCCAATCCCCTACCTCGCAATCCGGATAACAACCGGCCACGGCGAACCCGAAAATACGGCTCCTCCAAAAAACGCATCAGTTGATCGTACAGGGAACTGAAATATTTATCACTAGACATTAAAATTTTTTAATTATTTTATTAATTGATTTACAATATTTTATATAAATAAAAATACATAATACCAACCCGGATTTTTACATCCATTGGCACAGGATACCGCCCATCAATACCAGGCAAAGCACCCAGAAGCCGGCATGAATGAGGATATAAGTGAAACTCCGACGTTCGAAAAGCGCATTGATGCCTATTACCGGCGTGGCCAGCAACAACCCGGTCATACCACCGTGCAACATGCCATGCCTGAAAGTGCGGAACTTTTGCCCGTGGGCATCCATGAAAGCCTGCAAGTATTGTCCCACCTCACTGCCGGGGTCTCCAAAGCCGGGATCACCTGCCAGCAAAGAGTAGATGTGCGCCTGATGAATGACAGAATAGGACAGAATAAAGGAGGCTGCCACTCCAAATATATAAGTCAACAGAAAAATTACCCACATCTGGGAGTTCTTAATTTGCGACTCCGTCACATTGGCCACCCTGGCCCAGGCCGTACCCCACACCTTAGGGTGATACCAGATACTTCCAACCATCAGTGGAATGAGCGCCGTCACGAAGACCAGGGAAAAATTGAAAGGTATCATTATTGGATATTTTTGGCGAAAATAAGGTCTTTTCGTTATTTTGTACCATGTATCCCACGGCAACTTTTCACATCCATCTCCTTGGGCAAGTACAGGGTGTTGGCTTTCGCCCCTTCGTATATCAAATGGCCATGGAAGCCGGATTAAAGGGATGGGTCAACAATACCCTCGATGGCGTACACGTAGAATTTAATGCCACCAGGGACACAGCCAACTCCTTTTTCGAAGCCCTGCAACACCGGGCTCCCGCCCTGGCTAAAATCACTCATGCGCATCTCAGGGAAATGCCATTCGTGGAATACAATGATTTTCAAATTGTGCACAGCGCCGCTGAAGGTAATGCCGCCTTATTACTTACTCCTGACATTGCACTGTGCGCTCATTGCCGCTCCGAGTTGCAGGAGCCCCAAAACCGCAGGTTTGGATATCCCTTCATAACCTGTACCCAATGCGGACCGCGCTTCTCCATCATTCGGCAGTTGCCTTATGATCGCCCCGCTACCACCATGGCGCCATACATCATGTGTGCCGATTGCGCAGCGGAATACAACAATCCATTAGACAGACGATACTTTAGCCAGACTAACTCATGCGAGGTTTGCGGGATTTGCCTCGAATGGTTTGACCCTGACAATGGCATACAACAAGGTGATGCCCATCAACAGGTGTCCCGTGCCGCAGCTTTTCTGCAACAAGGTAAAATCATTGCTATCAAAGGCATTGGTGGATACCTTTTGTGTGCCGATGCGGCCAATTCGGATGCCATTCGCACCCTGAGGTCTCGGAAACACCGTCCGGCAAAGCCTTTCGCAGTGATGTATCCCTCTCTGGAGTCATTGGCCAATGATGTGATACTTTGTCCGGAGGAAGCTGCTGATTTGCAGGGATTTGCCTCCCCCATTGTGGTGCTGCCCGTGCGGGATACCATTTATGAGCGCTTAGCCATGGAGGATTTGGCCCCCGGGCTGCGGCAAATTGGGGCTATGTTGCCATATTCACCCCTATTTGAGTTGCTGCTTTCCCGATTCGGACGACCGATTGTAGCCACCAGCGGAAATCTCAACCATGCGCCAATTGTTTTCGAGGATGAATCCGCCTGTACCCAACTCATCCCTATTGCTGATGCGGTGCTTTTTTACCGCCGCGAGATTGTTGCTCCGCAAGATGATTCGGTCATCCGTTATTCGCCCTTCAAAGGCCGGCGAATAGTGTTGCGCCGATCGCGGGGGCTGGCACCCTCCTTTATTTTGCCAGGATGGGATGTACCCTCCATCACCGTGCTCGCCATGGGCGCCCAGATGAAAAGTGCTTTCGCCCTGGCGTGCCGTAAAAACCTCTATCTGAGCCAATATCTGGGCGATTTAGAGCATTTTGATTCGGAGGAGCGGTTTGAGCAAACCCTTCAACACTTCCTTCAAATACTCCATGCTGCGCCTGAAGTGATCATCACCGACCTTCATCCCGACTATTTTTCTACCCGGTTAGGGGAGCGCCTTGCCTCCGAAATGAATATTCCCCTCCGGCGCGTTCAACACCACGAGGCGCATTTTGCCGCTGTATTGGCAGAAAACCAGTGCCTGGAAGTGGATTTCCCGGTCCTCGGCGTCATTTGGGATGGCACAGGATTGGGCCATGACCACCAGGTCTGGGGTGGAGAGTTCTTCAGATACGAGCATGGCACCATGCAAAGAGTGGGGCATCTGGGCTATTTCCCTTTCATTTTAGGCGATAAAATGCCGCGTGAGCCTCGCATTTCAGCGCTTGCCGCCTGTAATGCACTACAAGGCGCAGCACCCTTACTTCAAGGCATGTTTAATCCTACAGAATGGGGGATTTACCGGAAATTATTGCAAAAGCCACCGGGCCTTTATACTTCCAGTATCGGCAGGCTGTTTGATGCCGCAGCCGCATTGACCGGAATCATCCCCTGCAGCTCCTACGAAGGCGAAGCCGCCATGCTGCTGGAACAAGCTGCCACCAAAGCATTCCGCCGCGAGGGGTTGAGCAACGTTCCACCTTTTGAATGGGAAACTGCTACAACTCCTAAGGCGGCTGATTTACTGAATGGCCTCGTAGAGGGCCGTAAGGAAGGCCATGAACCAGAACTGCTGGCAGCCCGTTTTCATGTATCGCTGGTGACCTGGATTGCAGCGGTGGCCAGGCAGCAACAGGTACGACACATCGCATGCAGTGGAGGTGTTTTTCAAAATGCGCTGTTGACCGACCTGTGTATAGAATTGCTGGAACCGGAATTCCACTGCTTTTTTCATCAGCAACTTGCTCCCAATGACGAAAGCATAGCCTTGGGACAATTAATTTTACATTTTAAATCAATGTAATTCAAACACATACAATGTTAAAATATTTTTACTTTCTTTTTTTG
>CAYTNI010000394.1:0-3173 GCA_964439115.1 uncultured Saprospiraceae bacterium | reverse complement strand
TCTTTCATGCGCACATCGTAGGTGGACATGACGAAGTTTTTCCAGCTTTGGAAACGAGACATCCACTCGTCCATGAAGCGGATGGGAATGGCGATGAGTATGGTGTCTTCCTCTGCCTGGGTTCTGATTTCGCTTTTTTTGTTCATCATACAGCAGGTGAAAGACATGGTACAGGACTCACCCGGGCGGAGGTAATAGAGGAAAATCTCACTGCCGTCATCCCCTTCACGGGAAACTTTCACGCTGCCGGATACGATGAGTGGAATTTGTTTGACGTAGGCGCCAAAGTCCATGATGACTTCGCCGGCTTTGAACTCCAGCAGTTTTCCTGCGTGGGAAATTTCTTCTTGTAGTGCCGGTTCGGCGATGTTGGGATATAATTTACGGAGGTATTCTTTGATTTCCTGTGCCTCAGTTGCCATTATTGGGATGATTTGGTTTTTTCAGGTTCGTATTTTACCACGATGTGAATCCACAGAGATCGGGCCAGCCTAAAAATATATACGAATAAGAAAAGGCAAACGGTAATAAGCAGCAAAAAGGAAGTGCCAATGCTCCAGTTGAGCACCCAATGGAAGAACATTACAAAAAACAGGCAAAACCAGCCCATGAAAATGTAAGAAATGAACATGGCGCCGTAGTAAAATCCGGGCTCAGGCATGTAAGGCTGCTGGCAATGCTCACAGGAATCCGGCATGGTAAAGGGCTTGCGAAAAGAAAAGGTGGGGGTGTGGAAAAGATCCCCTTTCCGGCAGCGCGGACAGTGTAGTGAGAAAGCGCTGGAAATCCATGATTTGGGTTGAGTATGGTTCATGTAGCATTTGAATTATCAGACGAAGAAAGGTTGTTGCGCCAGTTCAATCTCTTGTAGGAGTCCATCAGCAGAATACCTAAAACGCCGAAAAGCAAACCTGCGAAAACAGAGGCAATGACTATAATACTTCTTTTCGGGCGAGATTTGACTACCGGAGGCTGTGCGGCATCTACGAGGAGAAGAGCGGGAGTATCGGAGCGATTAGCGGCCTGCCATTGCTTGAGGCGTTCCCGATCTTCGGCCAATATTTGATTGGCTTCGGCATATTGCTTTTCGAGGTTGTAGATGACGGAAACACCACTATTCAGCAAATCCATTTCAGACTGCAATACTTTGATTTCCTGGCGAAGGCCGGCAACTTTGCCCTCTAGCAGATAGATGGTATCCCGGGGCACCAGGCCATTGGCGCGCAGTACTTGCAGCCGGACGCTATCGCGGGTAAACAAGGCGAGGGCCTCGGATTTTTGAGCAGTAAGGGATTCGGTTTGTGCGACGACATTATAAATTTTATATCGGCTTCGCAAAACCGCAAGGGAGTCGCCGATAGAAAGCAGCAGTTTTTCCTTTTCGGCGATAGTATTTTCAAAGGCCTCTATGGTAAGGTTTTGGCTTTGCCGAATGAGCTTTTTAGCGAGATTTTCTATTTTCTGGCGAGCGGCGTTGGCCATATTGGCAGCTATCTGGGGGTCGGTATCTTCCACGGATAACTCGATGCCATCGCGTTTGGTTTTTTTGACGGAATATAGGCTAAAAAGCTGTTCATGCATGTGGTGGGAGGCTTTGGGGTCATTGGGGTTAATGTCGTAGTGGGTGTAAAGGTCGAAAGAGTCCACTAAAAACTGTACGAGTTCTCCGGATTCGGCGATGGTTAGGAGGCGGTCAATGTCGTTGGCGTTACCGAAGTACTCGGTACGGAGGGACGTTCCTCTGCTGAAGATGAGTTCAGGCTTGGTTTGATCCGGGCTTGCGGCCAGAAAGATGGTGGATGCCTTATAGTAGTTGGGCAGCAACAGGCTAAGGCCGGCGGAGAGGATGCCGGCGGTTACACATAGCAGAAAGAGGGGCTTGCGCCACTTAAACAAGGCGCTCAATACGCCAATAAGGTTGTCTCGATTATCCATTGTGGGACAAAAATAGTAAATCTGTCTATGATGAGCCTATTCTCAACGGCCTTCTGTCGTTAAAGCTACCTGTGCCCAAATGGCTTTATGGTCTGAAAATCCTTTTTTTTCAGCGCGATAATTCAATACGCTGAAGGGTGTGCGTGCAAAAATATAGTCAATCCGCAGAGCGGGAATACGCCCGGCGTAGGTAATGCCGAGCCCTCTGCCTTTTTCGATGAAGGCGTCTTGCAATCCTCTTGACAGGGTGTGGTATGTGTAGGTATGCGGCGTGTCGTTGAGGTCACCAACGACTAGCAGTGGATGAGGTGTTTGGGCAATCAGGATGGCCAGGGATTCTGCCTGAAGGGCGCGCTGAGGCGCTGAGCGTTTAAAACGCCCCATCATGCCGCGAATATCCATCCAGGTTTCCCTGGTTTGAAAGTCGCCTTTGCGTGCCACTTTATCGGCGATGCCGGACACTGCATTGCTTTGAAGGTGGATATGTAGTACGCGCACCCTACGGCCATCTATATTCAGGTCGGCTGTTTGGTAGCCGTTAGCGCGATTCGGGAAGTAGGTGGTTTGCGCATTTTGAATAGGGAAGGCTGAAAACAATACGAAATTTCCATTTCGGTCGCTGTATCGGTATTTCATCTTCGTTTGTTGGCGAACAGCTTCGGAAAGGCTGTCATAAACCCGGTTGTTGCGCGGAAATTCCTGAAGACAAAGGAGATCACAATCTCTGTCAGCTGCTAATCGGGCAATTTCGATACCATCCACCAGGCGGTTTTCATCTAAATGACGAAGGCCGTGTACGTTATAGCTTATGATGTTCAACACCTTTTCTTCTGCCATGGCCTGTGCGGCCAAATTCCAGCTTGCCATGCGTTGGACATGCCCCCAGCCAATGAAGATACATCCCAGGGAAACCAGCATATATTTTAATCGGCGTGTGTAAATCCAATACGCTATCAAAATGAAATGCGCGGAAAGCAGGAATGGTATGAAGAGTCCCGGAAATGCAGCCGGCCAGAAGTCATCCGGGCTTATCAACGTGGAAGCAAGTGCGCCGAAGGTAAAGAGCGACAACCAGAGAGCAAGGCGGTACAAAAGGGCGTGGACAGCAGTTTTCAAGGGCGTTTGCTGGCTTTAAAGAGAAACTCTTTTTCTTCGGCGTTGAGGCTGTCGTAGCCCGACTGCTTGATTTTGTCCAGAATTGCATCGAGCTGTTCCTGATGCGAACTAAAATTATCCTT
>CAYTNI010000393.1:0-3176 GCA_964439115.1 uncultured Saprospiraceae bacterium | reverse complement strand
AATGCCAATGACCGTCAGATTCTTCAATTTGGCCGCAGCACTGTTTTGTTTATGGTCATTGCGGCTACTACCATTGCCTGGCTCACCTATACACCGGAGCGGTCTAATAATTTTTTCCTTCGGGTTTCTGCACAATTATCGTATTTCACCCCGGGCATCATGGCCGCTTTCCTTTTTGGGGTTTTAGCCCCTAAAGCCTCAGCTCGTGGCGCCTTATTTGCAATGTTATTAAGTCCGGTTTTTGGACTAACATGTGAATGGCTCTGGAGCACACTAACGAGTGTAGAACTCAATTTCTTACATCGGATAGCATTCACCTTTGCTTTTGCTTGTGGAATGATTTTTTTGTTTTTTGAAAAAAATGGAGCAGGAAAACGGCAAATTGAATTGCTTCATATTGGCATTACAGCAGCTTCTTTCGCCCGGGCTATTGGGTTATTTTTTCTTTTTCAGGCACCGATTTTAGGAGCCGTTTTCCTTTTGGGATGGTCACCAAGGCAACTTGCCCCGCTTGGGGCAGCCGCCGCCATGACTACTTTTATCCCCTACCTGCTTCGCCGCAACCAACCCTTCTGGTCAGACGACCTTACCTATGCCGGCCTTCTTACAGCCGCTTCAGTAGCAGTGTACTATTATTTTGCATAGCCCAAATTCCCTAAAATGAATTTCATTCCCACTGATGGGTTTAAATTTTTGTAAACTTAGGCAACTTTTATCATTCAATTCAAAAACACCACCATGATTCTACTCACCATACCACCCGTCACTTCATTAGAAATTGACCAGGAAAAGCACCAGCCATACATGGCACATGCCGGCTGGAATTTAGACTCCTGTTATAAAATTCTTTATGGAATGGAGTGTGAAAATGGTGCATCTCAAATTCAGGAAAATCGACCCAGGCTAAGCACTTCCGTTTTCAAAGCAAATACCGACGGGCACTCTATTTACCGCATTCCGGCAATTATCGGTCTGCCTAACGGAGAAATTCTGGCTTTTTGCGAAGGCCGTACACAAGGTTCAAATGATTTTGGCGATATCAACATCGTCATGAAACGAAGCCGCAATGACGGTAAAACCTGGTCGGCCTTGCAAATTGTGGTGGACAAAGGCGCGCTCCAGGCAGGCAACCCCGCTCCCGTAGTGGATCTCACCGACCCAAACTTTCCCAGGGGCAGAATCTTCCTGTTCTATAACACCGGCAATAATCACGAGTATGAGGTGCGAAATGGAAATGGCTTTAGGGAAGTGTGGTACATCACCTCCACCGACCAAGGCCATACCTGGAGCGAACCTGTGAACATCACCACCAGTGTACACCGCCCCAGGCATCCTCAAGCGAATGCCGCTTACCAATTTCAGGAAGACTGGCGAGGATACGCCAATACGCCCGGCCATGCCATGCAATTTCCAAACGGAAAATTCAAAGGTCGGATTTTTGTAGCCGCCAATCATTCCGCCGGCAATCCTCAACCCGATTTTACCGACTACGAGGCGCATGGTTTTTACACCGACGACCATGGAAAAACCTTCCATCTGAGTGAGAACCTCCTCGTGCCGGGCAGCAACGAATCTACGGCAACTTACCTCAGCGATGACCGTCTGATGCTCAACAGCCGTAACCAGCATGGCCATATTCGCGCCAGAATCGTTGCCATCAGTAGTACTGGCGGTGCCTCCTGGGATACTACCTTCTTCGACTACTCCCTGCCTGACCCAGTCTGTCAGGGTACACTACTGACCATCGGTAATAAGCACGGTAAGTATATCCTAGTATTTTGCAACCCCGCTGACCCCAACCAAAGAGATAATCTCACCCTTCGTCTCAGCTTCGATGATGGGCAAACATGGAAGAAATCTATTCTTATTGAAAAAAATGACGGTAGTTACAAGGGAGCCTTTACTGCGTATTCAGACCTTGTAAAATTGAAAGGAAGCCATATCGGAGTATTGTATGAAAGAGATGACTACCGGGAAATTAATTTTGTAAGGATAAAACGAAATACCTGGAAAAAAAAGCTTCCTACTTCAACATAACCAGTGTTCCGGTTCCAGCCCATTGAAGGACATATAGTCCGGAGGGGAGCCCGGGAATCGAAATCGCCGTGGGCTGCCCGGGAAGAATGCTTTGCGCCTCAAGCGACCACACCAGACGACCATGTAAATCGTACAGTCGAATAGGGCCAGGACTAATGGGTACACCTTGCCATTCAATCCAGAGCACATCAGCAGCAGGATTGGGCCAAACCCGAAAATCAGGGGCAATCGAAGAATAAGATTCTACATCCGTGGCGCATGGCGGCGCCATAGGATTATAGTTAATAGGTAAACCGTATGTGCTGGAACACCCGGTTAAGGTATCCGTTACCCTGAGGCTGTAAAATCCGCTCGACGATATGCAGAAAATGGTATCCAGAGCGTCATCCAAAGGAGCCCCATCGAGAAACCACTGCAATTGAGCTCCTACAGGTAGAGATGAAAGATCAAAAATGCTGAGAAGATTTTGTTCCTGAACAAATACAGGTATCTCAGGAAGCGGGGAAAATTCCACCTGAATAGCATTGGCAAATACCCTGCAACCCGCAGCCGAAGTGTGCGATACCGTAAATAGCCCTCCTTCCTGCACCTCGATTACCGGCTCATCGCCGGGAATAAGCGGCACGCTATCGCGATACCATTGCAGGTTCTCAGTATAGTCTGTACTCAACAACAGCAATTCACCTGCGCAAAGTCCTCCATCTGGATATCCCATAATGCGGGGCGGCACCGGCTGCGGAAAAACCACCACCGTATCGAACGACCTAAGGGTGTCCACCCGGTGTATAATATCCAATCCTACTCGTAAACTACCTGCAACTAACTCACCGGAAAGTGTACGATTAAAAGTAAGACTACCACAAGACGTTTCTGTATCTCCGAATAAACCGGCATCTTCATCCACCACTTCCAAGAGGAAATTGCCTGGACCCAACATAATATCCACAGGCACTTCCAGCGGAAGCTCCGCATTGGTAATCACGGGGGATTGAAAAACCTGAACGGTATCTGGCCCGGTAATGCGAATTTTCAAATCAGGACCATTGAACAGATCACTGCATCCCACCGACTCTAAACGAACGCGATGAAGTTTATAGCCAAATGTATCTACTATAGCCTGATAGTGAACAGAGTATTGC
>CAYTNI010000392.1:0-3176 GCA_964439115.1 uncultured Saprospiraceae bacterium | reverse complement strand
GGCACTTACAAAGGTATCGGATTTGGCGTGGGAATTGCCCCCTCCCTGAATGGCACTCAGCCGGGCGACTACAAGGCAGGGCATCCACTTACAGACAATTACTGGTCATGGGCAATGGGATATATTTTTACCAAAATCGAAGGTAATGCTGACCTCAATGGCGATGGCAATTTTGATGAAAATGCCAAATTGACCTTTCATATCGGCGCCAATTCGCTGTATCAGGTGAAAACGCTCGAAAAACCCATCATCATCAAGCCCGGTGAGCCATTGGAACTCCCACTTAGGGTTGATTTAAAAAGGGTGCTGGTAGCCCCGGCGGACAGCTATCTGGACTTCTCCGTCACCCGGCAGGATCATACCAATGACATGGCAGTTGCGCGTTTTATCATGGAAAACCTGGCTGAGGCTATTACCTTAGAGTAAGCCATCCATCGTTAAAGGATTTCGAGGACTTCCTCCTCGAGCAAATCATCCCATTTTTTGCTGATCGCATTTTCGAAGTCCGCAAGTGTGTCATCTTCCAAATTGTATGACAGGTCTTTACAACCTGTGGGTCTGATGATTCTGCGAGGGCGCTTGTGGAGATTCCCGACCTCTTTAACGTAGTCGGAAACATTAGAAAATGTAGGTCGGTGCGTTACCACTATACAGTATCGCTCCTGATACGCCTGCTCAGACTCCCAGAGCTGAATGCCGCTTTCGTGTTTCAACTTGGTAAAAGCGGCCTCTCCAGTTAAAGAAAACATCAGGCCAAGCAATTCATCCTGTTCGTCATTATTGTTGTTGAAATAATCCTGGTGATTTTCAATAAATGCTATTCTGACTTCTGCTGGTCCTTTGACAAAAGGATCTGAAGTTTTCCTGGAGGCGCTTTCGACTGATGAATTGCCTGTGGAATTCCAAAACTGGATTATCGTCCATTCCAATTGATGTTTGGTAAAAAGGGAGGTATAAAAATTGACTATTTGGGGCAGATTTCGACCCATAATTACGATTTCTGCACTGTTATAATCGGGGTAGGATATGGCATAAAGTTTTTTGACAAGCGTCAGAATAGCCTCTTCAAATTCGGGCAGGTATTTTTCAAGCCATTCATTTTTGGACTGCCCCTCGAAATAGTCCACAAACACATCGAGTTCCATGCCGGTGATGGAATTGGTAAGTTTATGGTATTGTTCGAAGAAAGATTCCAGTTTGGCGAGATTTTCAGCTTTGGAATTATCACTCCAGAATTGCTTGTTATCGGGGTGGTCGCGTTCCCTTTGAAGATTTTTTAGATTCCATGCAGCTTCCCGAAAGGAAGAGGAATTTTTCATTGTGGACATTTTTCTCCTCAGGCGGCTTATCCAATCGAGGTTATTGGATTCGCAGATGCGTTCCAGGATGTTGACGATGGAGATTTCTTCTACATGACCTAAGATTTCGGGCTTTCCGGTTTGTGAGCCAATATGAATATTGACCTCTATTTTTTCGTATTTGTCGCGATTTTTGAGCGCTTCGGCGAGAGGTAAAACGATCTCGTTATGAACAGTGCGTTGTAGGAATCTGGCGCCATAGAGTGGGTGGAAACCTGCAACAGCCAGGTAATCGCGTACTTTATCTTCGATATTAAGTGTAATGGACTGATAGCGAATACCGTCTCTTTGCATCAGCAAATCAATTTCGCGATTGACCACATTTCTTATGGAATCAGGCGTAAGCGAAGCGAAAGGAATAATCTCATCAAATCGGTTGACAAGTTCCGGTGGGAATTTATTTTCTACTGCGCGTTTGTAGTGGTTTTGCAGGTCAAGCTCGGGATTGGCCACTTTCTTCAATTGAATAGGCGTTCGCTTCAGGGAGTCAGCGCCAATATTGGAGGTCATGATAATGATGGTGCTACAGAAATTAATCAGGTTACCTCGGAAATCGGTGAGCCGTCCCTGGTCCAGGATTTGCAGCAGCAGGTTGAAAAATAAGGGATGAGCCTTTTCTATTTCATCAAACAGCAATACACTAAACGGGGCGCGCCGAACGGCAGAGGTCAGCAACCCTTCGGAGCCTCCGGTACCTGTCAGACGAAATATGGCATCAGATCCTGCATATTCACTCATGTCGAAGCGTGTGATGCGAGACACATCTCCATAGACGAAGGTGGTCAGTACCTTTGCCAGTTCTGTCTTACCTACGCCGGTAGGCCCCACGAAGAGAAAGGATGCTACCGGTTTATGGGTGCCTGAAAGCCTCATTTTTTCTTTGACCAGCATGGAAACTACTGCGGAAACAGCGGCTTCCTGTCCAAATACCCGCTCACGGAAATAAGCTTCCACTTCATCTATTACGAATGGGACGCTTTCTGAGACAAGTACAGGAGGGATGTGATGCTCTTCGCAAAACCTGTCAATCACCTCAGAGATTTCTACCGATTGGGTTGATTTAATAAGGTCAGAAGGCGCTATGATGCGTTCCAAAAAACGAATTACCTGCCCCGGCATTCCGGAGTAAGGATTGTAGCGATGGTGGAGTCGAATGGCCTCCCGGATTGCTGCTGGAGTAACCTCCACACCCTGATTTTTGGCCAGCAAGTCAATTTTTGCCCGAATGACTTCCTCCAGAGCATCCGCTCGTGGCGGAAAAACCCTTACCACAGTGAAAAGGCTGGAAATATTGGGGTTTTGGGATTCGATGTACTGAAGTTCCTCCGGAGTGCATTCGCTGAACAGAGAGATTTCACCTCGGCTAAGGTGATTTCTAAGATATTGGCCAATACTAATTTCATTTCCTTCATACCGTCCTACCTCAAATAATTCCGCAAAGTTCCTCACGTAGAGCCAGCTATTGCTTAGCTCCAATTCCCTGCAAAAAAAGGAAATATTGAATTGCCAGCCGAAAGTTACGGTTAGCCCCTGTATAAGCATATTGGCCGAAGTGCCATATATGCCGCCCGGCAATTGATTCTGGTGGTGAAGCCTTACAGCCTCAGCGATGAGCGCACTTTTCCCACTTCCTTCAGGGCCTACTATGAGAATACTCCTTCCGAAGCCGCCTCGCATGGTCTGCAGGATTTGTTGAAGTTCTGTATCTAGTCCAAATACAGGATCACCTGTGATTGGTAATTTAACAGTTACCTCAGGGAGGAAATTTGTTAACTGCTCATCGTGGGTTTTGCTAAGTTCGGCCAGGCTGGGCGCAAC
>CAYTNI010000391.1:0-3190 GCA_964439115.1 uncultured Saprospiraceae bacterium | reverse complement strand
GGCAATATCGGAGAGTGTTTGACCATTGCTGACAAGGTGTGTGGTACGCCGTGTATTGGCGTTGTTGCCCGATTTTGCGGTTGAGCCGCTGTTGGCGGCCATTCTGGTTGCAAGGCCGCTGCTCAATTGAGTACCGCGTGCTTCATAGGAGGTAGGAACGGGGCCATCAGCTCCCTTTGGCGTAAAGTCGGTGTAGGTAGGTGCAGGAGCTGTATAAACAGGGGTATTTGCAGGAGCAGCCGGTGAATTCACCGGGGAGTTACCTACAGGTCTGATTACCGCTGTATTGGAAGATTGAACCACTGTGGAGCTCGGAGCGTATGCTGGCGTGGTAGCGGCCTGACGCTGAATATTTTCAGTATATAAAGGATTGGCAGTGGCGGCGGCATTTACCGGTGCGGTTACATTGTAGGGTTTGGGGACGTAGTTGCCGGAGCTGGAAATTTCACAATCGGAAGTTTTAAGCAACTGGCCGGTTTTGGCTACCTCATCAGAAGCGAGGTTGTTGAAATAGCGGAAGCGGTATTCCGTATAACCGTATTTCATTGCGATAGCGGCGATGGTTTCTCCAGGCTGAACGGTATGAAAGCCGGTTTGAGTTTTCCATGCCGGCAGTTCGGGGGAGGCTCCCCGTGGAGTGAAGCGATCGTTGTAGCCGTAGGCTTCTGGAATCGGAGCAGCGTTTGGAGAAATGGGCAAAGCGGGACGGAACTGAGATTCTTTGGAGGTGGCTGGACTTGCTGCAACCTTAATCTTTTGACAGGGATAGATGGTACTTTGATTGCCCAATTGATTCCACTCCTGTATTTGACCAATGCTGATTTGGTAGCGTGAAGCGATTCGGTATAAATTTTCTCCTTTTTGAACAATGTGATATCCTGCGGGAGGCGTTTCCTTACATGGGTCACTTACTTTACCTGCAGGATTGGTGGGTGGTGCTGCCTTAATGGGCGGCTCTACGTAATTGTAGGATGGGGGCGTTGAAGAAGGAGCAGTAGGTTCTGCTGAGCGTGCAGTGAAGAGCTGGTTTGCCGGAGGCGTAAACGCAGTTGCAGTAGTGCGATTGCACATGATGCGCAAGTAATCGGTGGTTGGGACATTATTGACGTATTCAAGGCGGAGTATGCCTGTCCCCTCGGCATTTTGAGGACCATTGCGCTCTTCCACTATGCCAATCTCCGGTACAATAACTATACTGTGTTCAGGGGCTTCGGCGGAAAGTGCTGACATGCTGAACAGGTATTCACCTTTACAGCCGTTCTCTATTCGGCCGTCAAAAAACACCTTGAAATCTTGCTTATTAATCGAAATATTTTCGCCGATAATCGCTAGATTCGTTTCCACTGCAAATTGGAATCGCGGGGATTGATATAAAATCAGGTCGTTCTTGATACTTAAATAGGACGCATATGCTACCCGGGATATAAAAAATCTGCCATCGCCATTAGGTCTTACCAGCAGCACTTCATTTTGCTTCTGATTGATGGTTTTGACAAAGGCCTGGTCAAAAACCGAATTTCCGCAATGCAGAGTCTGCGCAGGCATAATGGCCACCGGGTTAGTACTTTCCGGCCCTATCACCAGCGATACTTTGTCGAGTGAAGCTGTCTGGATTTGATAAACCACGAACTTTTGGGCAGAAGGGTCTCCAGCACTGGAGTACTCCATGCGAGCCATACAGGATGGATCATAATACACATATAACGTACCTGAAGCAAAAACCAGGGACACAATCTGGAGCGACAAAAGCGTTAAAATGGCTTTTTGAAAAGGTCTTTTCATGGTAAATTTTTGAGATTTGGAGTGTAAGGTACGAGTTATCAGAGAATTACACAAATTTTTTCCGTTAAAATACCTGAAAACGTTTGTTTTTTTACTATTCAGCGCAGTACTAAACGAAAATCAGGGTGAAAAAATTACACTAAACTTAATTTTTCAAACATTTGCCACTCGGTGTATCCTCGCAGTTCAAGGAAAAGTTATCCCTCGTCCCAGGTTTGCAATTGCGCATAAACAGCCTGCACAGGTAAACCAATTATGTTGTAAAAATCGCCTTCGATACGGGTTACTTTACAAAGACCAATCCACTCCTGGACGGCATACGAGCCTGCCTTGTCGTAGGGTTTGCATCGCTCTACGTAATAATGAATCTCCTCCTCGCTAAGGCTACCGAAGAAAACGCGGGTCACTTCCTTAAAAACAACCTCTTTTTGGCTGGAAATCATACAAACCCCGGTTATGACGCGGTGCATATTGCCGGAAAGTGCCCGCAGCATGCGGCAGGCATCTTCATAATTTGCCGGTTTGTTATAGACTTCATTGCCAAGGATTACCGTGCTGTCGGCCGTGAGTAGTATTTCTCCGGGTTTTAGGGTGCTGCGCATGGCTTCTGCCTTTTTCTGTGCCAGGTAGAGTGCAACCGCTTCAGGGGATAGCCCGTGGGGCCAGGACTCGTCCACCTCCTGGGTTCGGATGTCAAAATCAATACCTGCGTCGCTGAGCAACTGCCTGCGCCGGGGCGATTGAGAGGCAAGGATTATTTTGTGTGTGCGGGGAAGTGGGTGTTGCATGTCAATGGTGAGTTTGAAGTGCGAGAGGAAGTAGCAGACCAGCCAGTATGATCCACTTTGTGAGCTGGCTCAGCCGGCGGAAATCTCTTTTTTCATTGGCGCTG
Organism: uncultured Saprospiraceae bacterium; assembly: GCA_964439115.1. Classification (GTDB taxonomy): domain Bacteria; phylum Bacteroidota; class Bacteroidia; order Chitinophagales; family Saprospiraceae; genus UBA2329. Next base: position 516 of record CAYTNI010000391.1, on the reverse strand, counting down.
TGAAGATACACTCCTGCCAGAATTCCCAGTGCCAAAGCGGAGCCTGCAATAGCCATCAGGATAAATGGCTGGAACATCGTCCATAACCATCCGCAGGTAGTCAGGAGCAGAAGAGCAGAGATAATACCCGCGGCACCTGCAACTTGTTTGGTCGCCTTGATGCCGGCAAGTATGGGGAAAGTGCGTGCCCCGTCTGATCTATCCCCCTTCAGGTCTTCCGCATCTTTTAAAATCTCGCGAAACAGCGTGCGAGCGAATGCCAATGACATATAAAGATAGCCAAACCTGGAAAGGCGGAGGTATTGTCCGGGGTCTGTCTGTTCCAGGGTATGCAGAGCATTGCGCTCCGCGAACCAGACTATCCCGATGACGAGGCTACAGAAAAGCGATACCAATAGGTTGCCGGCGAGGGTTGTTTTTTTTAATTTGCCGGAATAGTACCAAAGGGCTGTGCCGGCTGCCGGGAACATCCAAAGGTGGTTTTTTTGGTTTAATTGCACGGCGAGAAGTACTGCC